>CAYFUI010000009.1:0-21283 GCA_964346445.1 uncultured Candidatus Saccharibacteria bacterium
ATGCTATAATATATTAAAGATGATTCTTTTAGATAGGGTAACAAAATCATATGGCAAGAAGATGTCACCAGCGCTTAACCGCGTTAGTTTATTCATTCAGCCAAAAGAGTTCGTTATAATGGTGGGCACCAGTGGTGCCGGTAAATCCACCTTGCTAAAGTTATTAACGCGTGAAGAGAAGCCTACTAGCGGGAAAATAGTAGTTGGTGGTATAGATTATGACACCTTGAAGGACCGTGATATCCCGCTGCTTCGGCGTAAAATTGGTGTGGTTTTTCAAGACTTTAAGTTACTCCCACAGCGGACAGTGTTTGAAAATGTAGCCTTTGCCCTTGAAATTGCAGGTATGACCAACCGAGAGATACAGGCGACCGTTCCTACGGTTATAGACCTAGTGGGGCTAAAAGGTAAAGAAAAGGTTTATCCGCACCAGCTTTCTGGGGGTGAGCGGCAGCGCGTTGCTATTGCTAGAGCGGTGGTTCGGCAGCCAAAAATACTTATTGCTGACGAGCCCACCGGTAATTTAGACCCACGGCACAGCTGGGATATAGTTAGGTTGCTAGAGAAGATTAATAAATATGGAACTACAGTCTTATTAACTACGCATAATGTAGATATTGTTAACCGGCTAAAACGCCGGGTTGTCACGATAGATGGTGGGAAGATAACTGGTGACCAAGCCCAGGGGAGTTATAGGCAGTAATGAAGATAAAAAAACGTAAGCCAAGCTCTAAAGAGATAAAAAAACAGCGCTACAAAAAACGACGCACCCTAACCATGTTGCGGATGTTTAAGTATGGCTCTAGTAATTTTATGCGAAATGCCTGGTTGACCGCCGCCGCTACTGCGGTCATGACCATTACTTTGTTAATTATATTTGTATCTGTAGCGGCTAACCACGTAATGACAGAGACCATAGAAGAACTAAAAGAAAAGGTGGATATGTCTATTTACCTAAAACCTGACACCACGGAAGAGCAGGGGAAGCAGTTAGTTAAAGAGGTGATGCGTCTGCCTTCGGTGAAAAGCGCAACATTTGTCAGCTCTAGTGAAATGCGGGATGATTTTGTCCAAAGCAACCGTAATGACCCAGAGCTACTAGACGCTTTAAAGGAGGCGGCTAATAAGAGCCCGGCAGTGTTACGGGTTGTAGTGAACGATATAAATGATACAAGTGAACTGCAAGCATTTACTAAAAAGAATAAGCTTATGCAGGAAACTATAGATGAAAACCGTGATCCGTCTTTTGCGGGGAAGCGGCGTGAAAGTATTGTGTCTATTGGTAGGGCGGTTACTTTTGGGCAACGCGCCGGTTTAGTGGCTAGTTTAATTTTTGTGGTTATTTCTTCGCTCATTATTTTTAATACTATTAGGATGGCAATTTTTAATAGACGTGAAGAAATTTATATGATGCAGCTAATTGGTGCCGATAAGTCATTCATAAGGGGGCCGTTTATTATTGAGGCCATGATGTATGGTATCTTAGCGGCCATCATTGCTACGGCTATAGGTATGGCAATATTGTTTGGCCTGCAAGACACTAAAGTGGCCGATTACGTTAACCTTACTGTCACCTTAGATAGCGCCATCCATTATTGGCCTCTTGTCTTCTTAGGTATTGTTGGCTGCGGCTTAGTTATTGGGGTGATATCTTCAGCACTAGCTACCAGCCGTTACCTTAAACTCTAAAAAAACGAGCGCGCTAAATTATAGGTATATTGTAATTTTATGCCGCTTATGCTATAATGGTACCATTATGAAACTACGATCCACCACCACAGTTTCTCCTTTTAAGTTGCCGCTCATGGTTATCACGGCTACCGTTTTTGCAGTGGCAGGAGTGCTGAGTTATAGTAATTATAACAACACTAATATTAGTGCTGCGCCGTGTGCTACCAGTGCCCAGTGTTCGGCTAAAATTAGAGCCGCCCAGGCAGACAAAGAGCGGTTTCAAAAAGAAGCCCAAAACCTGCGGGCCGAAGCCGACTCTTTGGGTAAAGAATTAGCTGTTATCAACCTTGAAAAGCAGGCTATTCAGGCGCAGGTTAATTATAATCAAGCTAAGCATGATGACCTGGTCCGGGAATTAGAGCAAATTGAAAAGAAAATAGAAGACAACCGCCAGGCTTTAGGAGACGTAATTGCTGATATCCAGGTGGATGAGCAAATAACTCCGCTGGAAATGATGTTTGGCAGTAAGAATATAAGTGAGTACTTGGACTTACAAGAGTCTCGTCATGTCGCGCGTGAAAGCATCGCCACTAAGATTAGTGAAATTAAAGAATTAAAAGCAAAAGCCGAAAAAGACAAAGCGGCGGTTAGTGCCATTTTGGAAGACCAAAAAACGCAAAATGCCCTCATGGCAAGCCGTCAAGCGGAGCAAAACCGGCTTTTAGCAGAAACAGAAGGCAGTGAAGCTAAATATAATGATATGGTGAGAAACCTTGACCGAGCCATTGCCGAAAACCAACGACAGCTAGATAGTTTGCGTGCTATGGCGTCATCTGCGGGTATTGCAGCTGGCACCTCTCACACCACGGCTTATCCTTACAAGAACGAAACTAACTTTTACGCAGCTGACCCTTGGGGCTACTACAAGCGCCAATGTGTTTCTTATGTAGCGTGGCATTTAGCAGCCGACAATGCCTCTAGAGGTGCCGGTAATACTGGCTTTGCCTACCTGGGGCATGCCCGAAACTGGTGGAACCGCGGTAAAACTGTTGCAGCAAGTGATATTCGTCGTGGTGATGTTATCGTTCTTCTAGGCAGTAGCCCGTATGGTCATGTGATGTACGTAGAAGGTGTAAACAACGGCATTGTTTCGTTTACCGACTATAATGGCTACGGTGGGCGCCTTTCACCTGGTGCTGGTACCGTTTCAGCAGCAAAAGCCGCTGGCGGCGGCTTAATGAAAACCATCCGGTTTAACTAGTTGTAATTTATAATTTTAATAAACTTAAATGAACAAAAGTAGAGCTTTTAAGCTATACTAGTTATAGTAAAGTTATAATATACAAATGACGGTAGAGGGGGAAAATTTGAACAACAATCCAAGCGAACCAAATGAGGCTACAGCGACACCTGTTAAGAAACCTAAAAAGACTCCTTTTTTAAAACAACATGTTAACAAAGTAACTGTGTTTGTTGCCGTTGTATCGGTTTCTATAGGTTTATTTGTTGGTTATAACGAACGTTTTACTAACGCCTTTGTTTCCAATATTCTGGGCGAAAAAATGTCCACTAGAGAGCTCGACCTTTCTAATGTGCAGTACACTTACCAAAAACTTTTAGCTAATTACGATGGGGAGCTAGACCAGCAAAAACTAATAGATGGCGCCAGTCGCGGATTGGTGGCGGCGGCTGGGGATGAATATACAGTATTCTTGGATAGTGAAGAGGTGGAAGAGTTCAATAAAGACCTTGAGGGTTCAATTGGCGGCGGAATTGGGGCTGAACTTTATCAAAAGGATGGCAATGTGACGATTGCAGCTGTCTTAGACAATGTGCCCGCAGAAAAAGCTGGTTTATTAGCGGGCGATGTTATTGCTACGGTTAATGATGAAAACGTTTTAGGACAAACCACACAAGAGGTCGTTAAAAAAGTGCGAGGAGAACCGGGTACAACTGTTAGTTTAGGTATTATTCGTGATGGCGAGCTTAAAGAGTTTAATGTTACCCGTCAGGTTATTTCTGTACCAAGTGTTAAAAGTGAACTGCGTGATGGTATTTTAATACTCAGCGTGTCACGGTTTGACCAAAGCACAGCCAAAGATATGCGCCAGGCAGTCTTGCAGGCACAGGCAAGCGACGAATTGCTAGGTATTGTACTAGACCTTAGAAATAATGGTGGTGGATACTTAGAGGCGGCCGTCCAAGCAGCTGGGATTTGGTTGAATGATAAAGAAGTGGTGGTGGAGAAGGCTGGCGGTAAGGTAATTGAAGAGAAGAAAACCGGAGATAGCGCTATTGCAAACGGCGTGCCAACTGTTGTCTTGGTAAATCAAGCTACGGCTTCGGCTAGTGAAATTTTAGCTGGCGCTCTAAGAGACCACGGTGCAGCGACTATTATTGGTGCCCAAACTTATGGTAAAGGAAGTGTGCAAAATATGTTTAGTTTGCCGCAAGGCAACCAAATTAAGGTGACCATAGCCCGTTGGTACACACCAAAGGGTGTTAACATTACCAAGCAAGGTATAAAGCCAGATGTAGAAGTTGTCTTAGAAGACCAAAAGGCTGATAATGCTCGTGACAACCAGCTAGACGAAGCTATAAAATTAGTATATGATGGGAGGTAGTATGGAAGCAAAGAAAAAAATATTACTAGTTGAAGACGACGAAATGCTGTCGCAAGTTTATCGCTCGCGTTTCGATATAGAAGGTTTTGATGTTAAGGAGGTCTACAACGGCGAAGATGCGCTTTCTGCCGCCTTAGAATTTAAGCCAGATATTATCTTACTAGATGCTATGATGCCTCGCATTAGTGGTTTTGATGTTCTTGATATTTTAAGAAATACACCAGAAACCGCAAATATAACAATCATTATGCTTACTGCATTAAGCCAGCCGCGCGATAAAGAGCGGGCTGAGGCATTAGGTGTAGATGACTACCTGGTTAAATCTCAAGTTGTCATTGGTGACGTTGTGGCGCGGGTAAAAAAGCACTTAGGCATTGAAGACTAGTCACCACCAAGGCATTTTATTTTAGACATTTTAAAACCATCCGTGAAGGATGGTTTTAAAATAGTTTATCTTCAGGCTTAATTAGCTACTACAGAGACTTCTGTTCGTGGGGCTGTTTTACCAGTAAAGCGCTGTTTTTTAACCTTTTTAAATTCAACAGTACCGTCTACTGCGGCATGAATAGTGAAATTTTTAGAAGTATAAGTACCCGGTCCACCAATTTTAGTTGAGCCAGTTTGTCTAACTAGGACTTCGCCGGCATTAACTTTTTGGCCACCAAAGCGCTTTACCCCTAGGCGTTGTCCAGGACTGTTATGTATATTCTTACTGGTACCACCAGCTTTTACTTTGGCCATAAATTCTCCTTAATAATAACAAATAATCTTATTTATATTACGCTAATAACCGCCAAAAGTCAAGGACTAGCACTGTTTAACGCTTTTTTAAAACGTATAGGTGCCTTGCCACTACCTGGTCATCACGTGCATACAGTAAGGGCTTGTCTCCTAGAAAGATGCGCTCTATATTATTGTTGACTAAAATTGGCACAATATCTAAGAAATGAAAATTACCATTTGGCTGGCGCCACGCTGGTACGGCAATGCAAAATTCATCACCACTTTTTAATTGACTGGCAGCATTTTTAATAAAATCTTTGACGATTGCCTGACAAGTGCCTGATACTTCTTTTAAAGAAGCAGCAGATGGCGGTGCGCTAAATGGGCGCCCTAAATAAGTTTCGGCGGCAATAGTGTTGAAGGGTGGCCATTGCGTAGAAGTTGCATCGCCGGGCTGTAGCCAAATGTCGTTGATGTTATATTCTACTTTGCGGTTTGTTTTCTCTAGCCACTCTAAGTTTTCTTTTGTATAAGTGACCATTTTTTCGCTTAAGTCGCTTCCTAGTATGCCAAAGCCCATTAAGCTAGCTTCTTGCAAAATGACACCGGTGCCACAAAAAGGGTCTAGTACTTTAAAGTTTTGGCTAGGGGTGTGCTGGCCTGTGGCTAAGTTAACAATTATTTGGGCTAATTTTGGCGGTAGCATGCCAACGAAGGCGTCGCGCTTAGGCCGGTTCTGGTCGCGTTTGGCATAAGCCGTGATGTTTTGGGCACCAACACTTTCTGCGAGAATGTATTTTCCACCATAGCCCTTAATAATTAGCAGCTCCACCTTGTTGTCTGAGAGGCCAAGCTTGTTATTGTGACTAGTTGCGGTATTAAGTGCCGGCTTGTCATTGGGGATTAGCCTTAAACTAACACCACTGTCTTTTAGTTGACGCTTTATTTTAAGGCCAACTTTTTGGACATCTTTTGCGCTAGCCCTCATGCCATAAACGCTTATCCCAAGGGTGATCTTGTGGGGGGATTGTTGCCACTTTTTAATATAGTGTGTAGAAATTTGGGCTAAGACGTTGTCGTCACTACCCGTTAGTTCTTTAACTACTTTTCCTGCTTTCATAGTTCCACCAAGGCGCTCTAAGTTAAAGTTGGTGGTTTCAATGGTAGCCGTCTTATTAGAAAAGAAACTAGCTTCTTTATAGAGACGGCGTAGTTCTGCTAAACCAATTTCTGGTTGTCTTCCTAGAATACTTATATACATATGCATATTATACCTTGTTTTAAAAATGTTGTATAATTTATATAGTGAAAGAAGATAACAAGCAAGAAGCAGTTGCCACGCCTAAGAAGAAGCGTAAAATTGGCTTTAGGGCGTGGTTAACAATTATCACCTTTATTCTACTAGCTATAACTATTTATTTTGCTTGGCCAGAAATGAAACAAGCTTGGGACCTTATGGAGCACGTTAATATCTGGATATTTCTTCTGTTAATTCCTATACAGATTTTAAGTTACTATGCAGTAGGGGGCTTAATATTTTCTTACCTACAAGCAAAAAAGAAAATTCCTAACCTTAACCACTGGGCTTTAACAAAAATTTCTCTAGAGCTTAATTTTGTTAACCATATAATACCCAGTGGCGGAGTGGTAGGGTTTACCTATTTAAGTTGGATTTTAAAAGAATATGGCGTAAGCGCTGGGCGTGCCACTATGTCACAAATTGTACGTTTCCTTCTAACATTTGTGGCGTTTTTGGTTTTAATGTTACTGGCTCTTATATGGATGATTTTTGACCATGAAGTAAGCCGCACCCTTGTAATTGTTTGTGTTATTTTAACTTTTGCTACATTAATGGCCATTGCAATTTTCATTTATCTGATGGGTTCAGAGAAGCGATTAGATAAATTTTCTCGCTGGCTGGTGCGTACTGGCAATAAGCTAATCCGGTTTTTTACATTTGGTAAAAAGAAAAACAAAATTAAGCTAGCGCCGGTTGAAGCATTCTTTAATGACCTGCATAAAGATTACGTTAACATTAAACGTGATAAAAAAATATTATGGGTGCCGTTTTGGTGGGCCATGCTAGCACAAATTTGTGATGTGATGTTGTATTTTGTGGCTTTTTGGTCTTTAGGCTATATAGTAAACCCAGCCATTTTGCTTATTGGAATGGGTGTGTCTTCAGTTGGTGCTTTCATCTCTATTATCCCGGCTGGCGCCGGTATTATAGAGGCTATAATGATAGCCTTCTTAGTATCTTCAGGTGTACCAATGGACGTGGCCCTGGCTGGCACCTTACTGGCGCGTGTCACCCTAGTAACAGGTACTATCCTGTTTGGTTATTTCTTTTATCAAAAAACAGTGGCTACTCATGGAAAATCCCCAGTTCAGCGTTAGTCAGTTTATAGAAGTGGCTAACCAAGCCCTGGACTATGCTTTTGCGAGCGTTTTGATAGAGGGGGAGGTAGCTTCATTCAAGTTGAACCAGTCTAAATATATTTTTTTTGACCTTAAAGATAAAGAAAGTAGTTTGTCGTGCTTTATGATGGCCTATCAGTTGCGGCTGCCAGTGGAAGATGGCATGAAGGTGTTAGTCCGGGCTGTACCAAAAATAACCAAGTGGGGTAAGTTTAGCCTAACCATTCAAAGTATAACTCCAGTAGGAGAAGGCTCTCTTAAGAAAAGTTTTCAACTATTAAAAGAGAAGCTAGATAAAGAGGGGCTGTTTAGTATTGAGCGTAAACGGCCGCTCCCAACCATCCCTAGTAAAGTGGCGGTTATTAGTAGCACCGCCGCAGCTGGTTATAAAGATTTTATTAAAATTTTAGATGACCGTTGGGGTGGTCTACATATTAAGGTTGCACATACCCAGGTGCAGGGTGAGAGTGCACCGGACCAAATAATTAGGGCTATAAATTATTTTAATCAAGAAGAGCAGTTGGCGGATGTCCTGGTGATTGTGCGTGGTGGTGGTAGCGCAACCGACCTCGCTATTTTTAATGACGAGGCGCTTGTTCGCGCAGTAGCTGCCAGTCGGATTCCAGTAGTGACTGGTATCGGGCACGAGGTTGACGAGAGCCTAGTGGACCTGGCGGCTGACGTGCGGGCGGCCACTCCAACAAATGCTGCTCAACTAATAGTACCTGATAGGCAATACTACCTAAAGAGTATTAATGGTAGTTTAGCTAGAACCAGGCACTCTATCGTCAATACTTTGAACAGTGAGATTGAAAATATCGATGCAGTACAACGGAAGGTGTTACAGCGAATGACCACTGAAGTGCAGCGTTACTTGGAGCAATATGAAATATACCACCGCATTATCGAAAGCTTAGACCCCAAGAAGGCTCTTGCCAGAGGGTATGCGATTGTACGTGGTGATATAAAGATAGGCAATAAAATAAATGTAGAAACTAGAAATTTATTAATTGAAGCGGAGGTGCGTAATGTCAAAGAAAGATAATCTTACAATAAAAGAGCAGCTAGAAGCAATAGAAGCTGAATTAGCCTGGTTTGATGGGCCCGATTTTAATGTTGACCAAGCTTTAGAGCGCTATAAAAGGCTAGAAGGTAAATCAAAGAAGTTACAAGAACATTTAGTAGAAATGAAAAACCAGATTGATGTTCTTTCTTCTTTACATACAGACTAAGCACAAGTATAATAAAATAAGTATGGAAAATAACGACCTATTCCAAAATTCACCTCCACGACCAAATAGTCAAGCAGGTGGTCAACCTTTGTTTAATTCGCCGCCACCCGGCTCGCAGCCAACTGGTGGGTCTGCAGCCGCGGCCGGTAATGGTTCTATGGGGGCACCTATGGGAGTGCCGCCACAGTCAGCCGGTCCTGGTGGCCCCGGTGTGCCCGGTCACACCCCTGGCCCAATGGGGTCGGGCCCACAGCCACCCATGCCGCCACAGCCAACTGGCCCTGGTGGGGCACCACCAATGGGGGTACCAACTATGCCACAAGGGGAAGACGCGCTAGAGCCAAAAAAAGCTAATGGTGGGCGTGGTCCATGGTTAATTGTGTCAATTATTTTTATTATACTTTCTCTCATTTTAGGCGCAGGCTTTGGCTGGGCATTTGTTCAGTATATAGACTACCGTGATAATGTTGATTTTAAGATATCTGAGGAAGTGGCCTTTACAACAAAGCAGGTTAGTCAAGAAATGGAAGAGAAGTTCCAAGAAGAGCGTAAGTCGCCATACTCTCTCTTTGTTGGTCCAGATGATTATGGAAGGGTATCGTTCGAATATCCTAATACTTGGAGTGTTTACATTCAAAACGAAACGTCTGTTGGTACAAGCAGTCCATTCGAAGCTTATTTTTATCCTTATGTAGTGCCGCCTGTATCTAAAGAGCAGCAATTTGCTCTACGTATGCTAATTGAAGATATGGATTACGACAAAGCTGTAAATCGTTACGCTAAATTAGTTAAAGATGGCTCACTTAAAAGTTCTCCAGTGCAGGTTGGGCTACTCAATGGTACACGCCTAGATGGCAATTTCACTAAAGATATTCGTGGGGCAGCGGTTATTTTTAAAGTACGTGATAAGTCACTCACGCTTAGGACCGACTCAAATTCATTTATGGCCGACTTTGATAAGTTAATTCAAACTATTCAGGTCACAGAGTAATCACTCTTATCCACTTCTCCTCGTGATATAATAATATATATGGAGAGGGGAAGTGTTGGTCTGCCACCAATAATAGTGGCCGCCCATGAGCTAAAAGCGCCACTAAGTTTAATTAGACAGCTATCTTTAGCGCTAGAAGACGCTTCTTTAACTAGCTCACAAAAAGACCAAGTTGTAGAGCGCTTAAGGTTAACTACAGAACGCGCCCTACGCTTAACTACGTCGCTGACTAAGGCCTACGGGGTTGAGCCTTCGCTGTTTCCACTTCAACCGTTAAGCCCCTATGAAGTATGCAGGGCGGCGGTTTATGAAATGACACCACAGGCGGCCGCTCGTGGTCAAAAAATTAAAATTACCGGTAATAAAAGAGCACCGCTAATTATATCAAACAGCGAACTTTTGCAGCGCATTCTAATAAATTTTATTGATAATGCCATTAATTATTCCTATGAAAATAAAACTATACAATTAAAGCTTAGTAAGCGAGGTGCAGCTGAACGAGTTAGGTTTTCTTTACGTGATTACGGGCCTGCAGTTAAAGTTAACCTTTTAAAACATATACAAGATGGTGGTCCGCACCAGGCTGGCAGGCTAGTCCACCAGCGGCCAGAGAGTAGCGGCCTAGGGCTTTATATTACAACTATTTTTGCTGAAACGTTAAATATTAAATTAGGCGCAATTCGCCATAAGGATGGCACCACGTTCTACTTAGATGTGCCAATTTCTACACAATTATCATTTTTTAGTGATGAAAGTTGGATGCATGGGTAGTGATAAACAGCCCCAGCAATTAAAAAATATACTGATTATTGAAGATGACGAGTGGTTTCTTGATGTCATAACAAAGGCCTTCCTGGGAGATAGAGCTTATAAAGTAAGCACAGCTATTCATTCAATCCAGGCTCTTTATCTAATAGATAAGCAGCCGCCAGATATCATTTTTGCTGATGTACTTCTAGCAGGTGGCACCATTTTTGCATTACTAAATGAGCTACAGTCGCACTATGATTTGAAGCAAATTCCGGTGGTTTTGTGTACTAATTTAGCTGAAAACTTTAAGATGGAGGAATTAACGCAGTATGGTGTCAAAGAGGTGCTAGATAAAAGCACTCTATTGCCACAAGACTTGATGGCCGCCACAAGAAGGTGGGTCGCTCATTAATGTCCAAGCCACGATTCATTAGTAGTGACGCCATCATCCTGCGCCGACAAGATTATGGCGAGGCAGATAAGATAATACAAGCCATTACACCAACTGGTCGCTTGGGATTGCTGGCAAAGGGCGTTAAAAAAGAGAAGAGTAAACTAGCAAGTGGCATTCAGTTACTGGCTACCAATAACATAACCTATATTGATGCACGTAGTGATTTAAAAACTTTAACATCGTCCCGGGTTGTTATATTTTATGAAAATATAATGAAAGATTATGAGCGTACCCAGGCAGCTTATGATATGATAAAAATTGTTTACAAAAACAGTAACCACTTTGAGGGTGCCGAGTGGTTTGACCTCCTACAAGAAGCATTAAGCGGCTTGAATGATATGGAGGTCGCCGTGGCCGTGATAGAAACCTGGTTTTATTTAAAATATAGCGAAATTACTGGTTATGGTTTGGGTTTAGAGTACGATATAGCGGGGGAGCGGATTGTAGAAGGTCAAAGGTATATTTATGATGTTGGTGAAAAGGGTTTAGCTCCCGCTAAAAACGGCAACATAACCGCCCGTCATATAAAGTTTTTTAAAGTATTACTAAATTATCCGTTATCGACTGCCAAGCGAATTGGCGGTGTGGGGGCAGTTCTTGCCGACTGTTTAGCGGTAGCAAAAAGTCATGCCGCACCATAACGGTTAGGAGCAATAGGTGCAAGTCTGTTATACTAGATTTGATTATGGCTAAAGAAATTAAGAATGAAGAAATGGATAGGCTGGTCAGTCTAGCAAAGCGTCGCGGTTTTATTTACCCCGGCAGTGATATATATGGTGGCTTAAGGGGGACCTGGGATTACGGTCCTTTGGGGGTTTCCTTAAAGCGTAATATCATGAATTTATGGTGGAAGTTCTTTGTTGATGAGCGCGATGATATGTTTGGCGTAGATGCAGCCATCTTAATGAACCAGAAGGTCTGGCAGGCGAGTGGACATGTAGAAACATTTGTCGACCCACTATGTGAGGATACTGTAAATAAGAAGCGCTATAGAACAGACCATTTGCTAAAAGATGCTGGAGAGGACCCTGAGGGATTAACCATGGAAGAGATGGACAAGCTTATAATAAAGAAGTCCATTAAAAGTCCAGATGGCAATCCATTAAGCGCTTCACGTACTTTTAATATGATGTTTAAAACCAATATTGGCCCTACAGAAAGTGCAGATAGCATTAGTTACTTGCGCCCGGAAACTGCCCAAGGTATTTTTACGAATTTTAATAATGTGGTTGACAGCTTTTATCCTGACATGCCTTTTGGTATCGCCCAAATGGGAAAAGCTTTTAGGAATGAAATTAGTCCACGGGACTTCATTTTTCGTAGCCGTGAATTTGAACAAATGGAAATTGAATATTTTGTTCACCAGCGTGACTGGGAGAGGGTGTTTGAGGCGCTGCTAAAAGATGTCCACCTGTTTTTTGACAAGTTGGGACTTCCCAAGGACAAAATACATGAACTTGATGTGCCTGTTGCAGACCGAGCCCATTATAGCGAAAAAACTATAGATATAGAGTACGACTATCCTATTGGCCGGGAAGAGTTGATGGGGATTGCTTACCGAACTAATTTTGATTTAAAAAATATACAAAAAGCTAGTGGAAAGAATATAGAATATATAGACAAACAAAGTAAAGAGCGCTATATTCCACACGTCATAGAGCCCAGCTTTGGGGTGGAACGTCTCTTTTTTGCTGTCCTCAGTGCTGCATTTAAAGAAGATGAAATAAATGGACAAAAACGTACTTATTTAGCCCTACCAGAGCATTTAGCACCAATTCGTTTTGCGGTTTCACCATTATTAAAAAATAAACCAGAGCTAGTAATGAAAGCTCAAGAAGTTTACAAAATCTTAAAAAAGAAATATGGAAATGTGTCCTGGGACGACAATGGGAATATCGGCAAAAGATATAGGCGTCAAGACGAAATAGGCACCCCTTATACTGTTGTTATAGACTTTGAAACACTTGAAGATGGGACTGTTACTGTACGTGAGCGTGATACCACCGCCCAAAAGCGTGTTGATATTAAAAGCCTTTAGCACCCTTTACATCACCTAGAATAAACACTATAATAATAAGCAAGAGCGTCATCTTAATTAGGGGAGGGTTGATGAGCAAAATTAAAGTTGGTATAAATGGTTTTGGTAGGATAGGCCGTAATGCTTTTAAGATTGCTAATGAGCGCAACGATCTTGAAATTGTTGCAGTAAACGACTTAGCCCCGGCCGAAGATTTAGCTTATCTATTACAGTATGACACCAACTACGGTACCTATTCGGGCAAGGTAGAAGTTACAAAAGATGGTATAAAGGTTAATGATAAAATTATTAAAGTGCTGTCTCAAGCTGATAATAAAAAATTACCATGGGAGCAGCTAGGAGTAGAAATAGTCTTAGAGGCCACCGGAAAATTTACTACTTACCAAAAAGCGAAAGACCACTTAGCGGCCGGTGCAAAAAGAGTTGTCATTACCGCCCCTAGTTCCTGCAAAGAAGTGGACACCTTAATAATTGGTGTTAATGACGACCAAGTGCCTAATGCCAGTAAGGTTGTCAGTAATGGAAGCTGTACTACTAATTCTGTAGCTCCCGTGCTAGCTATACTAGATGAAGAGATGGGTGTTAAAAAAAGTTTACTAACAACTATCCATAGCTACACCTCTGATCAACCACTGCAAGATGAACCTCGCCCGAATTTACGCTATAGTCGTGCGGGTGCCAAAAACCTTGTGCCTGCAACAACTGGTGCTATAGGCGCAACCGCCAGGGCTCTCCCGTATTTTACTAATAAATTAGATGGCTTGGCTGTGCGCGTTCCGACATCTAGCGTCTCCCTTAGTGATTTAACAGTGCTTCTGGAGCGACGTACGAGTGTAGACGAACTAAATCAGCTATTTAGTGCTATGGCGAAAGAGCCATTCTACCGCGGAATAGTAGGGGTAACAACTGAACCTCTAGTCAGCAGTGACTTTATAGGTAACAGCTACTCCGCTGTCATAGACCTGTCTTTAACAAAAGTTGTTGGTGGCGATTTAGCGAAAATAATGGTTTGGTATGATAATGAATGGGGATACAGTAATCGTGCGGTGGAGCTAATGGCAGATGTAGGCAGGGTGTTGCACAGACAGGGTGAGTAAAGGAGGGTTATGATTATATACTTAGGCAGCGACAACCGCGGCCATTATTTGAAAGAAAAAATATTTGCTTATTTATCTAAGCACGGCTACAAGGTGCGTGAGGTTGGCAATGCCGAACAAGTTGCGGCCGATGACTATCCTCACATAGCGCAAGTAACAGCCTTGAAGGTTATTGGTTCGGAGTCTAGTGATGCGAGGGGCATACTTGTGTGCGGCAGTAGTCAAGGCCTGGCCATCACAGCCAATCGCTTTGCGGGCATCAGGGCCGTTGTGGTTTGGGATGCCTTTGAAGCTAAGGTTTCTCGTACAGACTTAGCAAGCAATATTTTGTGTTTGCCAGTAAGGGAGTTTGAAGATAACCCCGATGCTTGGCAAGGGATAATAGAGACGTGGCTTTCGACACCGTTTTCGAAGGCGTCACGATTTAAGCGCCAAATAGCGCAGATGGATGAGGTATAAAATGGCAGAAGTAGCACCATGTATAACAGTAGAAACAGACGAGGCTTATAAGCAATCGGTAGAGATGCTTCAACCATTTGCTATGCGGGTACATATTGACACCAGTGATGGTGAATTTGCACCCACTTTTCTAACGCCACCAGAAAAAATGTGGTGGCCAGAAGGCTGGAAGGTGGATATTCACGCCATGGTTCAGCGGCCGGAAGAGTATGTAGATAGGCTTATTGCCTTAAAGCCGTATTTAATAACTTTCCATGCTGAAGCTGATGGCGACTTATTAGCTGTTATGGATAAAGTTAAGCAATCAGGTATAAAAGCGGGTGTGGCGCTATTGAAGACAACCGTACCCTCAACAGTGCAGCCACTTATCGAAAAGGCTGATCATGTATTAATTTTTAGCGGTGACTTAGGTTATTACGGTGGGAAAGCTAGTTTGATGCAATTAGAGAAGGTTCGTTTGGTCCGTGCCATTAGCCCCCAGGTGGAGATAGGTTGGGACGGTGGAGTCAGTATAGAAAATTCTTTTTCATTGGCACAAGGTGGTGTAAATGTACTAAATTCAGGTGGTGGCATAGCAAATGCCCCAAATCCAGAAGCAGCGTATCGTAAGATGGTAGAAGAAGTTAATAAAAAAGGGATATTTTAAATGGGTGAGCAAAAAAAGTATTCAATTGACGAGATTGAACAAAAAGCTAATAATTTACGAAAAGAGATTATCTCTATGCTAGAGAAGGCCGGTAGTGGTCACAGTGCCGGACCACTAGGTATGGCGGATATTTTTGCGGCACTATATTTTAGTGTGATGCGGCATGACCCTAAAGATCCAAACTGGAGTGAGCGTGATGTGCTTTATCTTAGCAATGGCCATACGGTTCCTGTGCAATATGCTGCCATGGCTGAAAGTGGCTATATAGAAAAAGACGAACTGGCCACCTTGCGAAAGCTGGGCAGTCGGTTGCAAGGACATCCGGAGCGTGTAGTCCTGCCTGGTATTGAGGCAACTAGCGGCCCACTTGGAAGTGGTTTATCGCAGGCAGCCGGCTATGCTTATGCCTTGCAATATTTAGATGACCCTTATAAGAACCGTCATCGCACTGTATATGTAGTCATGGGTGATGGTGAGTTGAATGAGGGAAATATTTGGGAAGGCGCAATGTTTGCTGGTAAGTACAAATTGGGCCAATTAGTAGGCATTGTTGATAGGAATAATATACAAATTGATGGTACGACAGAAGATGTCATGCCATTAGATAGTTTACGTAATAAATGGGAAGCTTTTGGCTGGCATGTAATAGAGCAGGATGGTCATGATATCCCTGGTCTTATCAGTGCACTTAATACCGCACGGGCTATTACCAATAAGCCAGTAGTCATTCTAGCGTATACCATTCCAGGAAAGGGTGTAGACTTTGCTGAATTTGACTATCGTTGGCACGGCGTACCACCTAATAGTGCGCAAGCTAAAGAGGCGTTAGAGAAACTAAGAACATTAGACGGAAAAATAATATACGAAGGGGCGGGATTATGAAATATAACTTAGCACACAACTTTTTAAATGAAGATGAGGTGGTGAAAGAACCTATTCGCGCTGGTTTTGGGCGCGGCTTAAAAAAAGCTGCGGACGAAAATGAACAGGTGGTTGCCCTAACAGCCGATCTGACAGATAGTACGCAGGTTACTCTATTTAAAGAGGCTTACCCCGAAAGGTTTATTCAAATTGGTATAGCCGAACAAAATTTAGTAACCGTAGCTGCTGGCTTAGCTCATGCTGGCAAGATACCTTTTGCAACTAGTTATGCAGCCTTCAGCCCGGGGCGTAATTGGGAGCAAATTAAAACTAATGCCAGTCTAAACGACCAGCCAGTTAAAGTTGTTGGTAGTCACGCTGGGGTGACTGTTGGTCCAGATGGGGCTACTCATCAGATGCTTGAAGACATCGCCTTAATGCGAGTTATGCCTAATATGGTCGTTATAGCCCCTGGGGATAGTATCGAAGCGGAAAAGGCCACCTTGGCTCTAGCAAGAGACTCCAGGCCGGCTTACTTACGGTTAGGGCGTGAAAAGACACCCGTATTTTCTACTCCTGACTCGCCTTTTGAGATAGGGAAGGCTTATATATTACGTGATGGGACTGACGTCTCCTTAATTGGTACAGGAACATTAACCTATGAATTCTTGAAGGCTGCTGAAATTCTGGCAACCCAAGGCATTAATGCCGAAGTAGTGCACGTTCCGACAATTAAACCACTAGACGAAGCAATAATTTTAGATAGTGTGAGACGTAATGGCAGGGTGGTAACCGGTGAAGAAGCCCAACGTGCTGGTGGCCTTGGTGGCGCTATATCTGAACTACTATCAGAAAAAATTCCGACACCAGTTTACCGAATAGGCATTCATGATAGGTTCGGCGAGTCTGGCGACCCTTACGAACTAATGAAGCACTTTAGGTTGCTGGCGCCGGAGATTGCTGAGGATGTTAAGCAGTTTGTAGACAGGACACCAAAATATCACCAAGCTTATTAGCTCTTAGACTTATCTTCAATGCTTTGCATTAAAGATACGAAAGAGTTCTTAAAGCTGCTGATGCCGTCTTCTGCTAACTCTCTAGCAATAGCGCTACGGTTTATGCCCACATTAGCCAGCTCATTATAAAGCATTTTTGACTCCTCTATGTCTAGCATACTGAGACTAGGGGAGTTAACTGGGAAATGGTCAAGTATTTTACTGATTGTATCTTCTGGTAGTGTATTAACCGTAAATGGCGCTAGTAGTCCAGTTACGTAAAGGAGATCATCGTAGTCTGGGTTTTTCGTAGAGGTTGAAGCCCACAGGAGACGTTGAATTGCTGGGCTTTTTGGCTCTAAAGTAGCAATTTCAGCACTGTGCTTTAGAAAGATATCATAAGCAATCCTACCTTGTGCAACGGCTGTTTTTCCAATTAATTTCCGTGCTTCAGGAGTATCAATTTGCGTAAGTTGCTGGTCTATTTTAGTATCTACCCGGCTGATGAAGAAGGAGGCAACGCTACGGGCTTGAGTGTCACTATCTTTATGGGCGGCAAGGTGCGCCTGGGCAACCTGGTTATAGTGGTCTAAGCTGAAAATTAATGTTACATTAACATTTATTCCTTCTTTGATTAATTCATAAATGGCAGGAATACAAGGTTGCGTGGCTGGTACTTTTATCATTAGGTTAGGCATGTTTATCTCTTGCCAAATCCAACGTGCCTGGTCAATTGTACCGCCTTGATCGTAGGCCAAGTTGGGTGAAACTTCAAGTGAAATATAACCGTCTTCGCCACCGCTTTCTTGGTATAGCGGCATTAAGATCTCGGCAGCCGCTTTAATATCATCCATAACTATACGCCAGTAAATATCCTCGGTTGAAGCACCTTGTTGTGCTAATTGTCGTATTTGTTCGTCGTAAAGGTCACTATTCTTAATAGCATTTTCTAAGATAGTGGGGTTACTGGTTACGCCCCTTATACCTTCATCAATATATTTTTTCAACCCACCGTCTTGTATTAAATCACGGCTGATGTTGTCGAGCCAAGGGCTCTGATTGTACTTGCTGTGCAAGAGTTGTAAATTGTTCATTTGTACTTATTGTACCAAATAATGTATGATAATGCATATGGTAAAGATTTGTGCTTTCGGGTCGGCGTCTCAGGACGTCTTTATTTCGGGAGAAGGAATTAGTTCGCAGCTAGACCCAAAAATAAACAGATATGCGAAAGAGTTTGTCCAGCCATTTAAGCTGGGTGCAAAAATAAATGTGGATACGGTTAATTTCGCCACAGGTGGTGGCGCCACTAATGCCGCGGTAACTTTTGCCAGGCAGGGGTTAGAGAGTTCTTTTGTTGGCAAAATGGGCGACGACGTAGCCGCCGATGTTGTGATAAATGAACTGGATAAGGAGTTTGTAGACAGTAGTGGAGTTATCCGCGATGAAAAGGGTGGCACACAGTACTCAACCGTCCTCCTAACCGATTCTGGCGAGAGGACTATTCTTATCTATAGGGGTGCCGCCACTAGCCACACGGCCGCTGACTACGAAGACTTAGACCTTACTGGGATTAGTTGGATTTATGTGTCAACTTTTGCCGGCAAGTTTGAAGCGCTCGATGTTATTTTTAGAAAAGCTAAAGAGGCCGGTGCCAAAATAGCTTTCAACCCTGGTGATATGGAGCTGGCCGAACCTGATAAGCTAAAGGCTTTATTGCCAGATGTTGAGGTCTTGATAGTCAATAAAGAAGAGGCACAGCTTATTGTCCCGGGTGAAACACTTGAAGAGTTAGTGCGTCACCTACTAAAGTATTCGCCTGTAAGTATTGTGAGCGATGGGCCTAATGGCGTGATGGCCAGTGATGGCACGGTAATGATTCGTGCCGGTATGTATGAAGATGTTCCCGTGCTGGATAGGACTGGCGCTGGAGATGCCTTTGGCTCTGGTTTAACTAGCCAGTTAGCTTTAGGAAAAGATTTAAAGACAGCAGTTATATTTGGTAGCGCTAACTCTACATCTGTAGTCCAGTATTTAGGGGCAAAAACAGGAATATTGCGTGAAGGAGTAGAACTTCATGATATGCCAATTACCGTAACTAATATATAATATGGATATATAGGGGGGGTAAAATGGCGCATAAATTACAAACACTATTAGCAAATGATCATCCGTTATTTTTGATGAATATTGCACGGCTAGAGCGTGCTTCAGGGTATGCTGGTATAGACGTGCGCTTAATTGCAGAAATTGCGCAAAAGTCATACTCTTTAGCTAACCGTCTTGGTTTTCGTGGTAATGACATCTTAGGAAAAGAACTTTATTACGCTTTAAATTCTATCTTGGCACAAGGCACCGACTCGCTTTTTGATGAAACAGAATATATGCTTATTAACCTGGGTGATGGGCCCATCTCTTTGAATATTGAAGATATCCGTGAAAATATGACTAAAGGGCTTAGTTACGAGGAGAGGTCCGTAGCACATGCCCAACGAAAGTTACGGGCAGAAATAGTAAAGCGCTACGCTGAACATGAGCGGACTAACCGGGAAATGGTCCAAAAAGTGGCTTCGGAGATAGATTTAATGGGTGAGAACGACGACATTGATAAGGTTGTAACAAGTGCCATGTCTCGTCATAAGGACGGCAAAAACACAAAGAGCGTTAGTATTTATTCTATTGGAGACATATTTACAGATGCTTTTATTGAACTCTACAAAAACGAAGCAAGGGTGGAGACAGACGATAATGGACAAGAGTGGTTAGCTATGCCACTTGGCACTAAGCCGCCATATAAAGGGGTGGATATAGTTAGGGCGGTTGGACCGGCCCCTAATGCAGCCGTCTCTTTTGCCAACCTTGGCCTTGATGCCTCCTTATTGGCATTTTTAGGAGACGATGAGCCAGGGCGTGAAATGGTGGCGCACTTAAGACGCAGCCGCGTAGACGTGGGGCAATTATCTATTCAAAAAGGCGTTTCATCAAATTATTACTATGTGTTGCGCTATGGTGCTGAAAGGACTATCTTAGTAAAAAACCAAGAATATAATTATAGCTTCAAAGAGCCAGAAGTGGTGCCAGAATGGGTTTACCTAGGGCTTCTTAGTGAGGAGTCATGGCAATTACATTTGGACCTATTGACATATTTGAATAAAAATCCCCAGATTAAATTTATCTTACAGCCCGGCACCTTCCACTTTAAGTGGGGCAGTGACAAGATGGCGCCATTTTATAAACGCGCCTATGCCGCCATAATGAACCTAGAAGAGGCCGCAGACGTTACGGGGCTTTCAATAGCAGAGCCTCGAAAGATAGCCGAGAAGATGGCTAAAATGGGTACTCAAATTGTCATCATAACTAATGGCACCAAGGGCTCCATCGCCTATAGTGAAGGGCAGTTATATAAAGTGCCTAATTATCCAGATTTCATGGAGCCTGTGGATAGAACAGGAGCAGGAGACGCCTTTGCAAGTGCTGTAGTGGGAGCTTTGGCTTTAGGTGTACCCCTAGAAGAGGCTTTGTTGTGGGGACCAATTAATAGTGCCAACGTGGTGACAAAGATAGGCGCCCAGGCCGGACTTCTAAATAAACAAGACATATTGGCTCATTTAGAAAGTGCCCCAGAATGGTATAAAGTTGAAAAAGTCTAAAAAATAAATTAAAAAAGGAGAAAAATGAGATATCAGATTTGTGTATCAGGAGCAGCATCAGGAGAAACAGTCAGGACTTCAAGGCATTTAGCGTTTGAATTAGGCAAAGAGATTTCCACTCGTGGAAAAACCTTATTAACGGGCGCAACAGTGGGTTTACCGCATGCCGCAGCCGAAGGAGTTTTTAGTTTAGGTAAGGACCGGGGTCTATCAATAGGCTTTTCACCAGCTAGCTCTTTTCGTGAGCATGTAGCTGTTTATAAACTGCCGACCAAAGAATTTGATTACATTAATTTTACTGGCATGGCATATGTTGGGCGTGACGTCCACTTGGTTCGCAGTAGTGATGCTGTAATTACAATTGGTGGACGTATGGGTAGCTTACATGAACTTGCGACAGCGTTAGAGAGCCGTAAAGTTTGTGGAGTATTGCTAGGAAGTGGAGGATTGGCTGACTATACTCCTACGCTTCTGGATAATATCGAAGCGCCTGGTGCAGCCGACATCATCTATGATACAGACCCTAAACGTCTCGTTGATAGGATTATAGATGAATTAGATAAACGCTACGCTGATTTTTATCATGACGGTACAGATAGCCATTTAAGTGCCAAGCGTGCTGGGCGCGGCTAGGGCTCATATAAGTTAATTAAAAACTAGGCTTAATTGCTTTA
>CAYFUI010000010.1:0-14161 GCA_964346445.1 uncultured Candidatus Saccharibacteria bacterium
TTTTTTAAGAATACTCTATTTTCTAACGATACTGGTCTAAAACATTAATCACACTGGCAGTATCATCCTTACCATCAATAGACACCCAAAGGCCTTTACCTGTTTCATGCAGCTGAACATCATGGCCGGCTTCACTAGCTTTAGCTGTTAAGTCATAAATTAGCTCAGAACCCGCGCCTTGTCCTGCCATATCTTCTGCCCAGTTCCATGGGTAGGCGTAATCTTTTTCAGCTGGGCCAGCTACGTTAGGCATTTCCAAAGCCTCCCACGCATTTGTATCAAAATCCGTTTCCGCAGCATCATTAATGATAGGGGCAATTTCCGGAACATCATTAAAATACTCAGTGGAGGTAGATATATCTTCCCCCTGCACCGGCGCATTGGCACCTTCAGCTTCTGCACCACCGCTAAATAAACCAGCCACCCCCATTAAGGCTATAGCAGCTGCACCTGCTTTTTTATACCATGCACCACGACGCCGCTCGCCCTGGTCTTGCTCAATTCTTCTCGCTATATTCTCGGCCCGTCTTTGTGCCGCACGGTTTGAGCTTTGCTCTATGGTGGAAGCCTTAGGACGATGCGCCTCCACATTAGAGGACCTTACTGATGTCTGTGCTTCATTTGCCGCTTCATGTGTACCAGCTGCCACTTTCTCCTCTTCCTCTGGGAGTTCTGGCATTTCAACGTACTTACCAGCTGGCAACACCTCTTCGGCTTGCGGTGAAATAAAGTTACCGCCACCACCAATACGTTTACCATCTTCATGAATGTCTATCGGCCTCCTTAGAGCTGCATTAGGTGTTTGTTGCGTTTCGCCCAGCACCAAAGACAGACCCACTCGCCCCATATTTTTTATAATTCTATATTTCTCTTCATAGGACAGAGCCTCATTAGACTCGACTGCTTCTCTTGCTAATTCTTCTGGTACAAACTTACCACTGACATCTGTCTCGGCGTGGTTTTTCTTCAAAAATGCGGCACCACCGCCACCCTCCTCTTGCATTCGTACAACATTGCCCTCACCTTTTTCAACTAAGATTGTCGGCATCTCTTGTTGTGCCTCTTGGGCGCCGGTTGGAAATTTTTCGCTCATATTGTCCTTTTTTGTTTTTATTGTGTTATATACAAATACTAACACAAACTAGCTAAAAAGTCAATACTATGTTGGTATATTACATATAGCCTCACTTAGCAAACAAGGCGGCACCATGTAGATAGAATATCAACCCTATTATAGTGACTATAATTATTGCCATGGTTAAGCGGTCATAATTGCCATTAATATACTTTAAGGCACTCTCTTGATGCTTCTTAGGGAGAAACAAATTATTCTCCCTGATATTATACCTAAGCATAGCAAAGAAGATGACGATCATCGCTATGTAGAGCAGGAAGCACCATGGGCAAACCACATGAATGATGAACAAGCTGGCATAAAGCAAAGCAAAAGCCACTATTAACCCAACCGCGTAGCCAAGCTGCGCAATAAACATAAACAACCTAGGAAATACCGTCCCCATTAAGGCGGCTACGGCAATAGTTATTACTACTGGCATGGCCATCATGCCAAAAAAAGAATTAGGAATGCCGCCAACAAAAGAGGCGATGGGATGAAGGGCTACGCTAGCACAATTAATAGCATCGTTAACACTGCAAGATAAAACAGCGTCAGGATTTTTAGCCAACACTAGTGCCTGTACCGACAGCTCGAATGAAGCTAAAAGCCCGGCCAACCCCCCTACTAACATTGTCCCAAATATCCAATAGTTATCTTGCTTTTGCCGCTGCGTCTTAAGTTTCTTTTTATTAAATATTTTTTTAATTTTCGTTATCATAGTAGGAAACCTCGTCCATAACAGGCAGCACTGTGCCATTCCACTGCTTCAGTACAGAACCACCCTCGGACAAAGCAAGAATAGTTGGATATTCAACTACGTCATATGCCCGGCAAAAAGATGCGCCCTCGGCTGTTTCAGGATTAACCACCTGCACTGTTCGTCCTACTCTTCGCTCATAGTCGTGTATATATTCTTCCACTTGCCTGGAGTAGTCACGCATATTTGGGTAAACAAAAACTATTGGCACAGGTCCTCCTTATTTTTTTTGCTCTTGTAGAGTTTTTACAAAGTCTTCTAAAGTTTTAAATTCATGGTACACACTAGCAAAGCGGACATAAGCTACCTCATTACACATAGCAAGCTCAGCCAGGACAAGATCCCCAATCTGCTTAGATGATATCTCAGTTTCACCGAGCTCATAAAGCTTGTCTTCTACTGAACTAATGATAGTTTCTATCTCATCTTCTGTTGAAAAGAACTTCCCGACAGACTTGTCAACCGCTGCGGTTAATTTATCGCGGTCAAACAGTTCCCGGGTGCCGCTTTTTTTAATCACGGCCAAGTTTGGCTTTTCAACACGCTCATAGGTGGTGAAACGTACCCCTTCTGGCGTTTCTCGGCGACGACGGATTGTTTGACCATCAGCACCTTCTCTGGACTCTATTACCCGGCTATTACTAAGGTCGAAGCGCACCATTATAAGTAATCAGTCTTTCTTTTTCTTACGTCGCCTTAAGAAGGCAGGCGTATCGCTTTCGTCTTCTTCCTCTGGCTGCGCCCAAATATTCTCAGGCTGCGTATCATCACTAAAATCTTCCTTAGCCTCTGCCTGGTCAAGGTTCAAGTCTATAGTGCTTACCTCGTCTTCGGTCACCTCACCATAGCTACTTTCGGGAACTTCTTCAGCATTATCCCCCTCAGCCTGTTCAAAGAAATACGCTGAGTCAAAGCCAGTAGCAATTACGGTAATGACAATCTCGTCTTCCATGTCCGGCTTTAAGGTTGCACCAAATATAATATTTGCATCTGGCGAAACCGCGCCGGTAATAATTTCAGCTGCCTCTTGGATTTCACTCATGCTCATGTCATAGCCACCGGTGACACTAAAGAGGACGCCTTTAGCCCCATCTATGGATACTTCAATTAAAGGTGATTCAATAGCCTGTTGCGCCGCTAGCACCGCCCGATTGTCACCGCTAGCACGCCCAATTCCCATTAACGCAGAACCTGCATTACTAATAATGGCCTTAACATCGGCAAAGTCTAGGTTAATAAGACCATGTTCTGTTATCAGCTCAGAGATTCCTTGTACACCCTGCCGTAAAACATCATCAGCAATCTTAAAAGTTTCTAAAAGAGGCGTGCGTTTATCGATGGTGTGAAGAAGGCGGTCATTAGGAATTGTAATTAATGTATCCACGTTTCGGCCCAAATTTAGAATCGCCGTATCGGCATTTTGCCGGCGTCTTTCGCCCTCAAAGCTAAATGGGCGTGTAGCTACACCAATTACTAGTATACCCATCTCTCTAGCGATTTCTGCCACTACATAACCTGCGCCAGATCCGGTACCACCACCAGCTCCAATGGTTACAAAGATTAAATCGGCACCCTGAAGAGCCTCTTTAATTTCCTCGCGCGACTCTTTAGCCGCTGCCTCTCCTACACTTGGATCGGCCCCAGCCCCTAAACCACGCGTGGTCTCACCGCCAATATGTAACTTAACATCGGCTTCGCTATTATGAAGCGCTTGGGCATCAGTATTGACGGCAATAAATTGAACACCATTTAAGCCGGCCTCTTTCATACGGTTAACTGCCGCACCACCGGCACCACCAACACCGACCACTTTTATACTGGCAAATGTCTGAATATCACTTGGTTGTATTTCTGGCATCTATGAACCCCTCTATTCTAAATCCTTTTTTACTATTATATCAAATTATAACCCAATTTTTTTCTTAAACTTACTCAAGAAGCCCCTAGCGGCTGCCGGTGCACCGCCACCGCTGATAGGTGTAGCACGCCCAGAAGCGTCTTTGTCTAGCAACATAAGCCCAAAAGCGCTAGCATACTCAGGCGTGGTGTACTCTTCGGTAATCCCATTATACTCTGGTACCACACCTATGCGTGAAGCTAGGCCTAAGTATTCCTTGGCGTAGTCGGCTAACCCTTTTAGTTCTGCGGTGCCACCTACTATTACCACCCCACTAGGAAGACGGCCGGCCCTGCCGGCTTTTTTGAGCTCTTTTTGTATATGCTCAAACAGCTCGTCAAGCCTAGCCTCTACTATTTCGTCGATATCTTTAGTCTGAAAAGTGAGCACCTCTTCACCGTCTTTCATTCCAACACCAGTGTTCTCTTTACGTTTAAGTGCGCTGGCATGCTCTAATTTCACCTTTTCAGCAACTTCAGGGTCGGTTTTTAGACCAATGGCTAAGTCATTAGTAATGTTAATGCCGCCAATAGGGATAACCCCAACAAACTGGAGGTCTCCCTCTTCATAAACCACTACATTTGTGGTTGATCCACCTATATCTATTAAAGCTACGCCATTTTCTTTTTGGGATTCCGTTAGGACGGCTTCCGCAGCTGCAATGCCAGCAACCGCTATACTATTTGGTTGAACTTGCACCCCGTGAGCCATTTTTTCTAAATTATCTAAATAAGGTGCGAGTGAAGAAACCACATGCCCGCTCACCTCAAGCCTAGTACCCGTCATCCCCAGAGGGTTTCTAATTCCATCTTGACCATCTAATTTATAAGCATGAGGAATCATGGTGAGAATTTTCCTATTAGCCGGTATCTTCCCCATTGTAGCGACCTCTTTTAGGCGGGCTGTATCTTCGGTGGTGATTTCATGGTCTATATTGCCAGCTGCTATCATGCCATCAGCTTTGGTTGTTAAAATGTGTGCACCATTAATACTAAGAGTGGCATCTTCAATTTTATGTCCACTCACCTCTTCTACCCGGCCTAAAGCAACATCTACTGCCTGGGCTGGTCCATCTAAATTAACAACTACACCCTTTCGCATACCGGCCGTCGGTTCTTTAGCAACGCCAACAACTGTTATGTTAGGTACATTATTGTCATACTTAACATGACCTACGACAACTTTTACGCTAGTTGTCCCTACATCTATCCCTACAGCATATTTAGGATCTTCTTGCATAATGCTATTATACAGGTTATGTCTAAGCTTTTGCAAGGGAGATCACCGCTTAGATGGTCATGTAATTAATCTAATTTAGTTAAAATTTCATAGCCACTAGGTGTAATTAAAACAGTGTGCTCAAAATGCGCGCTCAGGGTGTTGTCTGCACTAAAAATGGTCCAGCCATCGTCTTTATCCTCTTTAACGAAACCCTTCCCTAAAGTAGCCATCGGCTCAATAGCTATAGTGTCGCCGGCCTGCAGCACCTCACCAGTGCCTTTCTTGCCAAAATTAGGAATATTTGGCGGCATATGCATAGCTTGGCCGATTCCGTGGCCTACTAGCTCTACTACAACCCCTAACTTACCGGCTTTTAGAACTTTTTCGATAGCCGCTCCTATGTCGCCAGTTTTAGTGCCAGCACCATTTATACTTTCTATTCCTGCATATAAACTTTTTTCGGTCACTTTTAATAGATGCTTGGCAGCGCCTTTAGGCTCTGTACCAACCACCATAGTAAAAGCAGAGTCCACCATCATGCCATCGTAGCCAATAACCATATCAAAACTTGCAACGTCTCCTTTTTTAAAGGCCCTCCCTGTTGGCACGCCATGAACTAGCTCATCATTAACGCTTATACAGATAACACCTGGGAAATTAGGCACCGGCTCTAGATAACTTGGGCTCGCACCATAACTAATAATTTCTTTTTTAGCCCAATTATTGAGATCAATCTCAGTCATGCCAGGTTGAACATATTTTTTTAAATCTTTAAAAATAGTGGCTAATATCTTGCCACCTTCTCTCATTGCATCAATTTGTTGAGGCGTTTTTTTCATACTTCACCAATCCTCCTCTTAGGCTTCTATAGAAATAGATTACAATTCTTTATTTGACTGAAACTAAACCATGAGCGTCTAGCTCTTCCACCACCCTGTCGTGTACCTGACCAACCGTCCCTACACCATCTATATGGGCAATATTTATATTTTTATCGTTAAAATAGCTGAGAACCGGGTACATAACTTTACGATATAAGCGTAGGCGTTCGTCAATTGCCTCGGGTGTGTCGTCCACTCGTCCACGAATAGTTAAGCGCTTAATTAGTTCTGAACGTGGCACCTCTAAGACTATAACAAGAGTGATGCTACGACCATATTCGGGAGCATGTTCCACCAACCACTCAGCTTGCTCTAATTGTCGTGGATAACCATCCAGAATGATATTAGGTACGTTCTCTGCTTTAGAAAGAGCCTCAGCTATTAACTTATTTGTTTCCGTAAATGGCACTAACTTGCCGGTGCTCATTATTTTATGAAGCTCTTCACTTTTGCTATCGCGCAGCAGCTGCCCAGCGCTTAGCCAGCGCCAACCATTACGGGCAGCTAGAAGCTGCCCTTGAACACTTTTTCCTGCTCCAGCGGGTCCAAAGAAAACGATCATCGGTTATTTAAATTAACGAACACCCATTCTAGCGTTTGCTAATTTTTCCGCCTTTCTTTCTCTCCTTATAATAGCCTTTTTTCGTCTTTCGGTTTTACTAATAGGTTTACTAAAACGCATTGAGCCTTTTGCATTAGCTACTACACCACTTTGTAGCACCTTTCGATTGAAGCGGCGAATAATATTTTCGTTAGCTTCATTTTCATGTTTTCTTGTTACTTCTACCATATCGCTAGTTATTGTACCAGATTACACACCTCATGGCAAGACTGCAGCGCTAACTTAATTGTAAGTTTTTTAAGTAAGCATTAAGTGTTCGCCGCCCATTCCATTCATTTACGCCAATTGTATACCAAACATCAATGGTGTCCCCTACGTCTACCTTGTGGCCTGTTGGCGCATTAAATGACAGCGCCTCTAAATTGGCTCCATCATTAAAAAGTTGATATTTTAGGTGTTGTCCTTTTTGCCCCAATGACCTGCTTCCATCTACCCTAACCCTTGGTGTATAAAAAACTGGCTCTGGATTGGCCACTCCATAAGGTTCTAACTTCTTTAAGTCTTGCACCAATTGCAAGTTCAGGTCCTTAAATCCTACTTCAATTACATCTTTTGGTAGTAAAAAATCTTTTTGCTTGACTAAACCTAATGAGGTGTAATATTCATTTACCTTTGCCCTAAACCCCTCCACTTGGCTAGGCTTAAGGGTAACGCCAGCTGCCACGCTGTGCCCTCCACCTTTTAAAATATAGTCGTGTGCATGATGAATGGCGTCTGCCACGCTAAAGTCACCGAAGCTGCGCGCAGAACCCACCGCCTTGTCTGGTGAAAGAGATAAAATAAAAGTGGGCTTTAAAAACTCCTCCATTATTTTAGACGCTACTATCCCTACAATGCCCGCATTCCAGTTGTCACCAGCAATTACCAAAACTGGGTCATTTTTATACTTTTCAACCTGTTGTCGTGCCAGCTGGGTAATCTCATCTTGCTCTAGACGTCGTTTTGTATTCAAGTCGTTTAAGTAGCTGGCGTGGTAAATAGCCTCCCGTTCATTTTTAGATAAAACTAAATCTAAAGCTTTTTTAGCCTCTTCAACCCTACCGGCCGCATTAATACGGGGACCTAGAGAAAAACCAAGCGTTTTGCTATCTATATTAAGTTTATCGCTGCCACTTACCTCTAATAAAGCTTTTAATCCAGGGCGTCGCAGCTTTGATAGTACCTTAAGGCCCCAATAAACACTAGCTCTATTCTCGTCAAGTAATGAAACAGAGTCGCAAACAGTACCTAAAGCTACTAGGTCTAAAAACCACTTCTCTTGACCTGGCGGCAACCCCGTTAACTGCGTTTGCAGCGCCTGAACCAGCTTAAAAGCTACTCCAACCCCACTTAAATCTACAAATGGGTAGAGCGCCGGCGTAGACCCACTAGCAACTGCTTCATGAGGCGGTTTCTTTATTTTGTTCTGATAACTGCTAGGAGAATCTTTTAAATGATACTTAGGATTAACAACTGCTATAGCTGTCGGCTTTAGGTCTGCCACATTATGATGGTCAGTTATTATGACATCAATACCTAACTTGCTAGCATAGGCAACCTCATCATGATTTAAACTACCACAGTCTACTGTAACAATTAAGCTAACACCTCGCTTTGAAATGCGCTCTACCGCATCTTTATTCATCCCATAGCCATCAGTGAAGCGGTTAGGTAGGTAGTAATCCACGTTCTCAAAACCAAACTTTTCAAATGCTTCAATTAGTAGTGCTGTACCAGTAACTCCGTCCACGTCATAATCACCGTAAATTAAAACCTTTTCCTGTGCCTCATGGGCCTGTACTAAGCGTTGAACTGCCTTGTCCATGTCTGGTAGCAAGAAGGGGTCATGCTTGCTATCGTAATTAGGGTTTAAAAAACTCTCAACAGCATGCGCCGGTATACCGCGGGCGGCTAAAATTTGCTTTACTATACTCATAATTATTCTATAGACTTACGAGCTGGCTTGCTAGCCTGCTGCTGTGACTTAATCACTATACTCTGCAGCTCCTTAAAAATAGGAAATTGCTTGTTAGTGGAGTACATCTTAACATTCCCCTGTTTCTCACTCAACAAAAAGCCAACTTTCTCCAAACGCTTTAGCTCACGTTGAATATTGCCAGGATCTTCTTTAATTAATTTAGCTAAACCACGCACATGGGTTCGAAAATCGGGATATTTAGCATAAACGACAACAATCTTGCGCCTAACCCTAGATGTTATAAAAACGTCTAACATGCTTCTCCCCTACTAACCTTATGCATCTTATTTACTTAATCGTATCACAATATTACAACACTTTTCAAGCACAGACTAACGCCAATTCAAGATAATTTGGTTAATTTTATTGACCAACTCCTCTTGTGTCGGCAGTTCATTTTGTTCGTAATAATGGTTGGCGTTAAAATAATTTTCTTTGACGTCAAGAATGTGAAGTTCATCAGCCATAACATGTGCCTTGTCCACCACCTCAACTGAGGCTACTGGCGCGGCTATTATTATGCCTTTATTCCTAATAGGTTTTAAAAAGTCAAACGCAACATCTAACGACCCCACAGACTCAAGCGCGTCTGTTACCAAAATTATATATCTGTCTTGCAACAGAACTGGTTCTATAGTCCCCCCCTCTCCTATAACTCGGTTTATCTTTTGAAAGGCTTGTCGCTGTTTTTCTTGCAAATATCCACTATATTCTGACGTATAATGACGAATTTCACCTGCAGAAAGGTCCGTGTTGTAAGAGAAGCCTCCCCCTTGCGATACCCCACCAAAACTAAGACCCTCGCCGGGTACTGCAATTGTTTCAATGATCAACATATTCAAGACGGCATGTATATAAGAGGCAATTTGCTCTCCCACTATCACCCCACCTTCATTCAGGGCAACGACAGCACTGTCCTCATACCGATATTTATCAAGCAGGGTTTGCGCTAATTTAAGCCCTGCTTGTTCTCTACTTTCAAAATACATACTAAATTCTATATTACCAGTATAATGGGTGTATTGGTAGTAGCCACGCACCACTCTAACGGCAGCTGCCATAGTTAATGATGGACAAATATTACGAAATAGCACCACCTAAAATAATTCGTGCAGGGAGCGATACCTTTACTTACCGGTCCCATGCAAGCTTGCCTATTGGCAGTATTGTCACCATTTCTATAGGTACGAAAAATTATTTTGGCGTAGTCATAAAAGAAGTTAAAAAGCCTACTTACAAAACAAAAACAATCAGTGGTATTGAATTTATCGGGGGAATACCCCCAGCCCTAGTTGAGACAGCTCAGTGGGTTGCCTCATACTACAATTCACCTCTTGCACACGTCATTGCACTGCTTCTTCCTGCTGGTTTAGCTAAAAAAAGGCGTCCACAAAAACCACTTGAGACGCCTACCAGTACGCGGCGCATAAAACGCTTAACGCCGCTTCAAAAGGCAGCCTCTACGGCTATCAGTAGCAATCCTACAAAAACCAGCCTCTTGCATGGAATCACTGGTAGTGGCAAAACGCAAATTTACATTGACCAAGCCAGGCAGCAATCCAATAATGGTCGCTCAGCTATAATTTTAGTTCCAGAAATCTCCCTTACACCGCAATTAGTAAGCGAAGTGTCCTTACATTTCCCAAACTTAATAGCCTATCATTCTAAATTAACGCAAAGCCAAAAGCATTTAATCTGGCTTGAGGTCATCAACGCCACCGAACCATTAGTAGTCATAGGCGCGCGTTCTGCCTTATTCTTGCCTATAAAAAAATTAGGGCTAATCGCAATTGATGAGGCCCATGAGCCAAGCTATCAACAAGCCAAAACACCTAGGTACTCGGCATTAAGGGTGGCTAGAGTTTTAGCCACAAACTCAAAGGCTACACTTGTTTTAGGTAGTGCCACACCTCTTGTGACAGATTATTATATGGCTAAAAAAGGGGGCCAAATTATTACCCTCGACAAAGCAGCTCGCGAAAATATTACACCACCAAGCATCAGCCTACTAGATATGACAGATCGTAATAACTTTAAAAAACACCGTTTTTTATCAGATCAGCTCTTAAGCGAAATAGAACAAACTAAAGGGCAGACGCTCATCTATCATAACCGTCGAGGTTCTGCCAGTATCACGCTATGTGAGACGTGCGGCTGGACAGCCTTAGACCCTATAACCGGCACACCGTTAACATTGCACCTGGACAAAAATAAATTAATTAACCACCTGACAAACCAGTCATATCCCATTCCGCACCACTGCCCTAGTTGCAAAGAGCCAAACATTGTCCATAAAGGTATTGGTACCAAATTAATTGAACAAGAACTGAGGAAGCTTTTCCCGAATAAAAAGATTATGCGTTTTGATGGTGACAATGCCGCCAGTGACACCTTAGAAAAGTCGTATGAAAAGGTGTTAGCCGGAGAGATAGACGTGATTATTGGCACGCAAGTGATTGCTAAAGGACTTGATTTACCACACTTGAAAACCGTGGCTATCATCCAAGCAGATTCGGGCTTAGCCATACCAGATTTTGCGAGCAATGAACGCACCTTTCAGCTTTTAAGCCAAGTGGTTGGGCGGGTGGGCCGAAACGAGAATAACACAAAAATAATTGTTCAAACCTACCAGCCTAATTCTGAAATTATTAATTTAGGTATACAGCAAGATTATAAAAATTTTTATAATTTAGAGTTAGCTACCCGTCAAAAAGACGTCTTCCCGCCCTATTGTTTTTTACTAAAACTTACCTGCTCTTATAAAACAGAGGCGGCTGCTATAAGCAATGCTAAAACTATGGCGACAAAAATTAAAGAGAGCTACCCCAATGTTCAACTATTTGGACCTGCGCCCTCATTTTATGAAAAACATGGCGATAAGTTTCGCTGGCAAATAGTAATAAAAGCCAAGAAGCGATCCACCTTACAAGAAATTGCAAAATTAGCTAAGCCACCTTATTGGCAGTTTGAGATTGACCCAACTAGTCTACTCTAGCCGTGCATGTTAAACTAGTAACAATGAAAAAAGAAGATATAATATTTTTACCAAATAAGGCACTTCGCCAAAAATCTAAGAAGATAGCAGTTGTTAGCCAGGAAACCCAAAAAATCGTTGACGATATGATAAGTGCAGCCATTGATTGGGAAAATAGTCGACCTCATGAAATTAGTGCCGCCTTGGCCGCGGTACAAGTGGATCACCTCAAAAGAATACTAATCATACGTGCAGACTTTGACAACAGGGAGAACCAAGAGTTTGTTGCCATTATTAATCCGAAGATAATTAAATATGAAGGCGAAGTAATCAAGGATTATGAGGGGTGCCTAAGTGTTAAAAATGTTTACGGCAAAGTTCCTAGGCACTCTAAAATACGCATAACTGGTTTAAATGTGGCAGGAGAGCCAGTCAAAATGAAAGTAGCTGGCTTTCCGGCGCGCGTACTCCAACATGAGGTAGACCACATGGATGGCGTACTATTCATTGACCACATAAAAAACGACCCGAAAGCTTTTTACAAGCTAGATGTTGACGGTGAATTAAAGCCCTTGAATTATGAGAAGGAAATTAAAAACAATGAAACCCTGTGGGGTCACGAGGATGAATAAAGAAAATCCAATAGTTTTTTTCGGAACCGAAGACTTTAGCCTAGAGGCTTTAAAGCAGTTAGTTGAGCATGACTATGAGGTTGAGGCGGTAATTACCAAGCCAGACTTTAAAAAAGGAAGGGGTAAAAGGCTAGAGCAGCCAGCAGTAAAGCAATTTGCTACTAGTAAGAGTCTTGCCGTTTATCAACCCACGACAACCAATGAGCTAACCAAAGTTCTTGCTAAGCTGCACAATAAAATTGGTGTGCTGGTAAGTTATGGAAAAATAATTCCTCAACACATAATCGAAGCCTTTTCTCATGGTATTATAAACGTCCACCCTTCACTATTGCCTAAATACCGTGGCCCCTCCCCAATAGAAGCGGCCATTAAGAACGGCGACGAGAAAACTGGTATAACTATAATGGGCTTAGATGCCGGAATGGACACAGGGCCTATCTATTACCAAGAAGAAATAGCTCTTTCTAAAGACGACAATGCTGCCTTATTATATAAAAAACTGGGCGCACATGGGGCAAGAATATTAATAAAAGTTCTGCCTGATATTTTAGCTGGACGAGTTGCCGCTGAACCACAAAACGGCAAAGGTGCCTCCATAACCCATTTGCTAAAAAAAGACGATGGCCTATTAAGCCCGCACGAGCAGACTGCAGACGAAATGGAAAGACAGGTAAGAGCCTACATGATTTATCCTAAAAGCTTTATCTATATAGGAGACCAAAGGTTAATCGTTAAGAGGGCGCGCTCTTCTTCAAACAAAGAAGTAGCTAATTTAAGTATAAAGTGTAGCGACGGGAGATACTTTATAATTGATGAATTAATCAATAAAAAAGGTAAGCTTGTTACTGGTCAAGATTACTTACGAGCCAACAACTCATAAAAAAAGATTAGCTTGCTTCTATCTATTGCTCTTGACTATTGGCGTTTAAAATAGCGTCTTTATTAGCGGCAATTTCTTGTTTAATGGCATCCATAGTAGCTAAAACAGTTTCGCGATAATTAGGCCTATTTACCTCTAGCCATTTAGTGGCTGCGTACTCATCTCGTAGAGCTTTATCGTTAGGGTTTGTTATGTTATAAGCTTGCATGATCCTGGTAAATGCCTGGTCTTGTTGGTAGTTAGGTGCATTTGTGGCCAACCAAGCTGTTATGACATTGTCATTACGATCTATTATTTCGCCAAATTCAGCCTCTTGTGCATCAGTCAGGCCAGCTGCTAATTCCATCCCTACAGCTAGCTCTAGTTTATCGTAAACGTATTGCAAAAATGGCTTCTTTTGCTCTTCTGGCATCTCATTCAGACCAATGTCTGCTAAAAATTGCTCATCTAATTGAAACATTCTCTTCTCCCCCTCTTTGATTCTATTCTATCAAACAGCCAGTAGTTTAGGCAACCTAACTAAACTTAGCTTATTTAATTAATTACCGACGCTCCTTTAAATACGGCTCCCAGTTATATCCAGAGTACTCTTCCACTACTTCGTCAATAAATGAATTATAGTTTGGTAAATTCAATTCAATCCACTTAGAGGTGGCATAAACTTTTTTCGGACTTATCTCCTCACCCTCTTCCTTGATGGCCGCCACTACCTCTTTATAGAATCCAGACTCCTCGTAATTAGAGTCGTTCTCTGCCAGCCACCAGTCAATATGGTCGTGGTTATCGAAGACGATTTCCTGAAATTCAGCTGCTTTATGCTCAGGCAGACTAGCCAGGGCTTTTTCGCTTATCTTTTGCTCTATTTCTGCCATGATGAGATCCTGTTCGAGATCTGCGTATTTATCTATACCTAAACGCTGCTCTAGTGTAATATTTTCCATTTTTCTCCTATTTTATTAGTTGCCCAGCCATGCCAAGAATGCACCTAGCAAGCCATTTCTTACCTTCTTACTATCTGACGCACCTCCTGAGGTTCCCATGGATCTAGTGCTGCTCTTGCTTAAGTTTCCGCTCTTGAATACTCTAGTAAAGAATCCTGCTTTCTTTTTATCTGATGTCACCGCCTCTTGTCTCTCTGCGTCCTCTTCATTCTTATCACTTGTCGAACTATAAACCCGTTCAAAGACTGGGGCGGCCTCCGCCTCTTTGGAAGCTTCCTCTTC
>CAYFUI010000010.1:14261-21250 GCA_964346445.1 uncultured Candidatus Saccharibacteria bacterium
ATCGGCGCCTTCTTGTTCACCACCCACTGAGCGATACTGTGAAATATTGTCTAAATCTGCTTCTGCCAGTTTGTAATAGCGACTGTGCATCTCTTCCTGCATAGCCAGATCGTCTGGATACTTCTCGGCCAGCCGCTGTTTCAGCTTTGCGTCCACATCTTCAGCGCGAGTCAAATCGTCATTATAATAAGCTTCAGCTAGCGCAGACGTCATCTCCATTAGGCTCATGTCGTCAACATGCATCTTTTCAACATCACCTGCTTGATCTAATCTATCAAGAGGAAGCTCCCCATGCTCGCGTCGCAGTAAATCTTCTCGCCCTTCCTCTAGCTCGATTACCGCCTCTTCTAAGCCTGCTAATTTTTCGCCATGCTCTTTAATCTGCTGATTGTACCCTTCCCATTCATCAGCCATACTGCGGAAGTATTCATTCTTATTCACTCTTCCATCTGGGCTGGAAAACTCAATATTAGACATATCGTCATTCTTACTATAGAATTCAGCATGTTTTTGAATTTGCTCTTCTACACCTTCCTCTACTAAGGTGCGTTGCTCCTCCGAACTGAAGGGGTAAGATTTTATAATCTCATCTAACTTTAGGGAGCTAGCAACCAATTGCTCATCGTCTCCTTTAACCATCGCAGCGGAGCTTTTTTCTATAAAGTGAAGCACCCCTTTATCTCCACCCGCCTCTTCAAGGCTATTAACTTCGTCAATGAGCTGGAGGAAACTTTCCTGATCACGATAATTCTCTGCCCGTTCGTTTTTTGCTGCCTCTAAGTTTTCTTTCTCTTGAGCCGCCTCTTTATTGGCCCGGTTTAGATCATAATCAGTTCGGCGCCTCTCAACCTTGGCAGACCCCTGAACAGATAGCACTTCCACGCCATCTTCTATGGCGTGCTCTTCAATTCTGATCTCATTATCAACGCTCCTAATTGGCTCTTTCTCGCTCATGCTTCCCCTTTTTTTATTTATATACAAAACATAAGCTTATATTAACACAAGCACATTGATTAGTAAATTATTCGGAGCTTCTTTTATTCTACAGTGCGCTCTACTAGCTCTTGTGTAAAGAACTCTAGACGATCATCTTCTTGAAAGTTTATTCGTTTAGTGGTTTCTACGTTTAAACCACACATTTCACCTTGAAAAACCTCTTTAGCCTCTTGAGGACCGCGCTGGACTAGCTTAACTTTAATAATACCTAACTCTTGTTTGCCTCTTAGAACTCTAGCCTGAACGCCTGGTACAACTTTACCCTTTGTTACCTCACCACCTATAATGGCATCCGTCTTAGCTACCTTGAAAACGCCTTTCACCTTTAGTGAGCCTATGACGGTTTCTTTCACCTCAGGTGCCAAAAGTTCGCTCATAGACTTCTTTACATCGTCTATAAGCTCATAAATAACTTTGTAAATGCGGACGGGAACATTCTCCCTCATTGCTAAACGCTTAACTGCGGCCGGTAACGAAACATTAAATCCATAAATGATGGCATCACTACCATTTGCTAGGTTGATATCATTCTCAGAAACGTTACCGACACCACTCGAGACCGTATTTAGTGAAATTTCACCCTTTGTGTCGATAAGGTTTAGGCTTTCACTAACCGAAGTAAGAGACCCCTGGTAGTCGGCTTTTATTATAATATTGAACTTAGCTGCTTCATGCTCCTTATTCATTAAACTAAGGATATCTTGACTAGTTACATTACTGCTGGCCTTCGCCCGCTCTTGGTCAAGCCGTTCACTAGCTGTGATAGCTTTGGCCTCTTTTTCACTTTTTACTACTTGAAAAATATCACCAAATTGAGGTAACTGCTTAAAGCCAGTAACGACTACCGGGGACGCAGGTAGTGCCTCTTTTAGAGTTTCACCTTGGTGGTTTTGCAAAGTACGCACTTTACCATAAGCCGTCCCTGCTACAATAAAATTGCCTGGACGCAGCACTCCATGCTCAACCAGTAATCCCACTACCGAACCACGCCCAACCTCAGTCCGCGCCTCAATAACCAAGCCTTCGGCAGGCGTATTAATATCAGCCTTTAACTCTTCCATTTCTGCTACTAAAAATATACTTTCTAGCAGTTTATCAATATTCTTGCCTTCTTTAGCACTCACCTCCACAAACAGTGTCTCTCCCCCCCACTCTTCTGGATTTAAGTCATGATCTGTGGCAAATTGAGATTTAACACGATTGACGTCGGCTGTATCTTTATCTATTTTATTAACCGCAACAATTATTTTAGCATTAGCGGAGCGGGCAAACTTAATAGCCTCAACAGTTTGAGGCTTTATTCCATCATCAGCCGCTACTACAATAACAACAACATCAGTTAGCTGCGCACTGTGTTGCCTTAGGGAAGCGAAAGCTTCATGCCCTGGTGTGTCTAAAAGCGTGATTAAACGCCCATCATGGGTAGCCTGATACGCCCTAATATGCTGTGTTATGCCACCACTTTCGTGCTCTACCACCTTACTCTGAAGGATGGTATCAAGAAGTGTCGTCTTTCCATGGTCTACGTGCCCCATTATGGCTACAATTGGTGGCCTTTCGGTTGCTTCGTCCGACAGCTTATGAACACGCATCTTGTTCAAGCGCTCTGCTTCTTTTTTCTCAACCGTTACGTCCTTCAGGCCCAACTCCTCAACAATAATTGAAGCCGTTTCATAATCAATGCGTTGGTTAATGGTTGCTACGATACCATTTTTAAATAGCTCACCTACTAATTGAGTTACAGGAAGATTCAGCTGGTCGGCTAACTCACTCACAGTGATGCTGTCTACAATTGTAATGACCTTATCAGCCATGGGTGCTCCTTCCTGCCTTATTCTACATAGGCTTTAAATAATTTATTTCTCTTCTTTGCTTTTACTATTTTTTTCGTCTGAAGATAATTTTAAGGATATTTTACGATTTTCCTTGTCTACGTCAAGGACAATAAACTCTTTAAGTTCATTAAGGGTGAAAAGTTTTTCAGGATCTACACTGTTGCCAGCATTTAGCTCATTAACATGCACCAGCGCTTCTACCGCTGGGCTTAGCTGCACAAAAGCGCCAAATGGGGTAATTCTAGTAACTGTTCCTTGCACTTTGTCTGACACCTTGAACTTGTCAATCTCACTTAGCCATGGGTCACTAGTAAGTTGCTTTAGGCTCAGGCTGAGACGATCTTTGTCAATACTAATAATTTTAGCTTCTACTTCTTCACCCATTTTAACTACATCAGCCGGTGTATTGATGCGCTCCCAGCTGAGTTCAGAAATGTGTGCCAGCCCTTCTATGCCATCGACATTTATAAACACTCCAAAATCCACCACACCAGTCACTACACCTTTAGCTGTATCACCAACTTTAAGTTTCTCGAATTTTGATGCAAGAATGTCACGAATAGCCTCCTTCTCGCTGAATATAAGCTTGTTCGTTTTTTTGTCAGCGTCTAAAATGCGTGCCGAGATCGGTTTGCCTACTATTCTGTTTAGGCGATGCATGATCTCGTCTTTATCATTACCGCCGACACGCGGATAATGTTCGGGTGAAAGTTGAGAAACCGGCAAGAAACCACGTAGCCCCTCAAACTCAACCAAAAGACCACCACGGTTTGCGTCAACAGGAGTTACTTGTATAATTTCACCCGCCTCCATTTTACTAATAACATCGTCCCAGCCTTTATCTTTAACGGCCTTACGAAGCGATAGTAGAGAATAGCCGTCTTCAAGTTCGGCGTCTACCACGCTAACCGTAACAGGACTACCTACATCCAGGTTGCGTGTTAAATTAACTTCCCTTCTAGGAACTATTCCTACGCCACGCGCACCAAGGTCTACTAGGACCTCATGTTTCTTTATTGATAATATCTTTCCCTCGACAACCTCTCCATGAGTAAGTTGTGCAACCGAGCCACCTTCTCCAGCGAGAAGCTCGTCCATTGTAATATCGGCTTTAGCCATAAGTCTGTTTAAGACTCCTTCCTTAAATTGTATTTTCTAAAAGCGCACCTAAGATAGGTGCCCCCAAAGATTACCTATAATTATACACGGATTGACGATTTAAGTCAAAGACAGATGCCTGTTTAAACACCCCTAGAAATGGGGTGCTTTTTTAGCCCCACGAGATCTTAAATAAAACGTAGTTGAAAATGAGAGTGCCGCCACCGCAATGAGTGCAATCACTGTTTCGGCCGGTCCGGTTTGTGGAAGGGTTGTAGCTACCCCTTCACTTGAAGCACCGGTAGCTTCAGAGGTTGTTGATGAGCTAGTGTTAGCTTGGTCTGTCTGACTGGAAGCCCCCATATCATTAGAGTCTACTACTGCTCCTGGCAATTTTACAGCTGTACCCTCATTTTTTGTTGTGCCACTTTCCTTATCCGTGGCTTTATCGCCCGCAGCCTGCTCTTGTTGTGTGGTTCCGCTACCTCCTTCTGTAGCCACCTCTTCTTTATATTTATTTATAATAAACACGCCTGTAGTTATAACTACAAAAATTATTATTCCAATAATAATGAGCTTTACCACCACTCGGCCCATATAAGATAAACCTCTCATATTTCACCTCGCATTATTTACTTATTACCATTATCCACTGTTTAGGGCTTTAAATCAACCGCCTTTATGTTACACTAGCATTATGATAGTAGTTGTAGATACGGGTGGCACTAAAACGCTAGTGGCAAGCTTTAACAACCGCGGCTTGTTACTCAAAAGCACAAAGTTCCCTACCCCAAAAGACACCAAAGAATATATAAAAACCTTAAAAAGCGTGTTGGAAAGTGAATACTCTGACGAACCAGCGTCTTCTATAATTGTAGCAGTTCCTGGTATCGTCAAAGATGGCGTAGCCATTTTATGCCCGAACTTAGGCTGGAAGAACTTCAACGTCGTTAGGTCTCTACGGGGCGTCCTAAATAACGCACCAATAGTGCTAGAGAATGATGCCAATCTAGCTGGGCTAGCTGAAACAAGGCTGTTAAAAACTATACCAAAACAGTCCATTTACATCACAATTAGTACTGGAATTGGCACTGGTATCATCACAGAGGGTCATATAAACCCAGCGCTCCAAAATAGCGAGAGTGGCCATATGATGCTAGAGCATAAGGGCAAGTTGCGTGAATGGGAAACATTTGGCTCGGGTCGAGCTATAAAGAAAGAATATAAAATGTTTGCCTCACAAATTAGAAGCAAGCGCACCTGGAATCGTATAGTCAAAAACATGAGTAAAGGCTTCCTGGTGATTATCCCAGTCCTCCAGCCAGATGTCATAGTCATTGGTGGCAGTATCGGTACATATTTTGACCGCTATGCAGACGAACTAAAGCTCGTTTTAAGGCGTCACCTTCCTCCATATATTGCTATACCTAAAATTGTTCAAGCTAAATATCCAGAACAAGCAGTAGTATATGGAGGTTATTACCATGCAATCGATACTTTCGGACCTCAAAAGTAAATATCCGCAGTTTAACTTCAAGGTGGGCGATCAGTTTTACTGGTCGCCTTCTTCGTCTACCATATTTTACGTTGACACAAAAAGCCAAGAAGCTCCCGCGCTTTTATTACATGAGTTAGCGCATGCATTACTAGGTCACAAAAACTATACAAAAGACATAGAGCTACTAAACATGGAAAGTGATGCTTGGCAGAAGACTCTACTGCTTGCTGTAGACCATCAAGTTATGATTTCGGAAGAGGACATAGAGGATTCTCTAGACAGCTATCGGGACTGGCTCCATGCAAGAAGCCTTTGCCCCACCTGTGGTGCGGTTGGTCACCAAGGAAAAGATAAAATTTATCATTGCGTAGTTTGTAATGAACAGTGGCGCACCAACGAAGCGCGCACATGTCAGTTAAGGCGCTATAAACATAAAGGTCCACGGCAGCTACCATAGACCTTTATTGTACTTTATGCACTATAAGACGTTAAGCGTCTTTTTTTGCTTTACCGCGACGGCTAATACGACCACCTTTTGCGCCAGCAATACGTGCCAGTTCAGGGTTGGCGGCAAAACCACCTCCACGACTCTTCTTGCCACCCATTGCTCCAATCTTTGCGTAAAAGTTTGGATCGCGTGCTAAATTTTTAGCTTTAGACTTTAGGCCACCTTCTTTTGTACCTGCCATTTTAGTTCTCCTCTATATTAAAAGGGTTTTCCACATAGAATATATGCCGAAACCCTCTACTTATATCTCACACATGATATGTGTACATTAACTATATTACCATAGCTTAAGCTGTTTGTCAATATTTACTTATGGTTTATTATATTGTGAAAAAGTCTTGTAAGTTTTAGCTGGTTGCGCTATTATAGTTATGCACCTGTTTGAATCTCAAAAACTACGGGATTCACCACACAAAATTAAAACCACCCAATCTGCGAGATGGGTGGTTTTAGATTAATTGTGTAAGCGCTATTTATAAATCATTCTATACAAGAAGAAATTAACTCTCAGCCTCACTTGAATGGCTTGCCCCCATTAAGATGGTCTCGCCTAACTCCAAGCGTGCCGCTACCTGTCCCTGATTCAAGCGTTGGGTGACTGCCCCCTCTGCTAAGTTTTTAGTAGGGTGTCCCTGCAATCTATTCAAGCTGCTCAATGCAGCAACACCTAAACGTTTTAAGCTTTCTTGACGCTCGCCCTCAGGTTCGCTATTTATTTCTAAAACTTCTGCTTCACTACTAACGAGCACTTCACTCATTTCCTATTTTCTCCTTTTGTTTATTTTTACGCTTATACAAGTATTATACTATCATAGTTATGCTTATTTGTCAAGCAAAACGTATAGACACAATGCAGAAAGCACACGTACTTAATACATTTAAAGACTACTCTTAAGTGAAAACATTTCAAGCAAATTAATGATCTACTGACCTCCGGCTAATACTAATATTACTCTCTTATCTATTGAGAACATTGCAATTTCATACTATCAGGACTAGCTCGCTATACAGCGAACAGACATGCCATATCGTTTATAATAGCTATGATTAGGGT
>CAYFUI010000011.1:0-21174 GCA_964346445.1 uncultured Candidatus Saccharibacteria bacterium
ATCGTGTCTAGTGACGCTGCCTCTAGTAATAGTGATATCTCTGGCTTGTGGAAGACGGGAGTGAGTAATAGTGGTGCAAAATTACCTACTAACGCCGTAGATCCGCACTGGGATGTGAGGACCGTATTTAATGATGAGGGTAGGTCGAGATGTGTTCGTGGCTATAATTCCGCTGGTTCGTTAATAGGGCCGCTAACAGGTGCAGGTTCACCTTCAACGAACTTAAATTGGCAGGCTCGTGTAATTGAAGAAACAGGTATAGTAACTAGTACCTGGGGTCTCAAAAACAAGCCAGCCCGCTGGATCGGATTGTCATCGACAGGTAGGGATTACGGAGAATTTAATGGTTCTACAAGCTGTCAACCACCAGCTCGTAATGGCAAGATTAAAGATGCAAACACGTATGTATTTAGATTAAAAGCACCAATCAACATTTCACCAGAAGTTAATTTAGATAGTAGCTTTAGGTTAAAGATGAGAGCAGGCATAGATAACGTAGCTGTCATGTATGTAAATGGCTGTGAAATGTTACCCGCACCAGGGGTAAATTTGATGAACCTAACGACTGGTGGGGTCAACAGAAATTGGCAAGAGCCTGCCTGGGGGGCGGCTGCTGAAACGCGGTGGGCTGGCGTGCAAGCGGCTGCTAAGAATCCTTCTACTTGTGCTGCTGGTCCACGTGGCTTTAAGGCTGGAAATAACACGTTAGAAATTCATGTGCGGTCTGACTGGACTTACACCGGGCTGATAGTTTATGAGTTTGACATTGAAGGAACCAAAACTGTAACAACCACCAGTGAGCAAACTACAACTGATAAAAAAGTTTATGGCTCGTGGGGAGAGTATGGCTTACTGGCTAATGGGACGGTGCGCGGCATGGCTTCAGGAGCGGCTTTCTATCCGCAGGGAGCGGTTCAAGAGGATCAAAAATATTGGAGTAATTTAACATTTGCTAACACCTTTAGTTCTACCCCTAGCCCTGTTGGTGGTTGTACCGCCGGTGCACCTTGGGGGTGCTATAATCATCCAGTTGTCAACCTGCCTTCGTATGAAGAGCTGTTTAGAAATGGCGTTTCCTTACCCACCGGAACTACTACACCAGCTCTTAGTACGCTGAAGAATAATAAAGTAAGCATTAAAAACGATGCCGGCACTATTAATCTAAACGGAGGGTCTTTAGGAGCAGGCGAGCATGTTGTGATTAACGCGCCACACTCAACTGTCAATATAACTGGCAATATAAATTACACTAATGGAACCTTGACCTCTATAAAGCAGCTTCCTCAGTTTATAATTATTGCCAACAATATTAATATATCTCCTAACGTTACGAATATAGATTCATGGTTGATAGCTAAAAACGCCATGACAACTTGTGACCAGAGAGGTAATGCCACCAATTTAACGAAAGAAACAAAATTAAACGCCAATGACTGTAATAAGCAGCTTAGGGTAAATGGCCCTGTTCTGGCAAATAAACTCTGGCTACGACGGACAGCGGGTGCGGGGACTGGGGATGAGAGCGGTGAGCCTGCAGAGATATTCAATTACCGACCAGACGCACCACTGTGGTTAAGGAGTCACTTTGACAGCACTAGTGCCCTTAAAACAACTCACATAAAAGAATTACCACCTAGATACTAATTTAATAAGGTAGTTGCACCCTAAATTAAGCTTGCAATAACCTATAGTGCTTATGTATAATGGGGGAAGTATGGCAATGATGAAAATAAAAGGGTTGGGCGATTTCTTTGCTCTAGATATAGGCACTAATGCAATTCGTGTAGTCCAGTTAAGTAAGACGGGCCCAGAGCGTTGGCACTTACAGCACTATGGGTATGTGCCAGTTGACGAAAAAATTACTTCTAGTAGCGCCAGTGAAACGCAAGGGCGCCTAGGCAGTGCCATTATGACAGCCGTCGGCCAAAGTGGGATTAAGGCGACCGATGTTGTTATCGGTGTACCATCTAATAAAACATTCACAACCGTAGTTGATATGAATGCATCATCTCCAAGTGAGCTAGAAAATATAGTTAAATATCAGGCTGACCAGTACCTACCAATGAACGCAGATGATGCTAAGTACGACTGGGCGCTTTTAGGCGCATCTTTGCATGATCCTAAGCAACAAGAGGTGTTGCTTACAGGGGTGGCTAATTCTTATAGTGAGTCAAGATTAGACTTCATAGAGGGGCTTGGTTTTAACGTAGTAGCAATTGAGCCAGACCCTTTAGCCCTTACCCGTGCTTTGCTGCCGGAAGGTAATACCATCGACGCACGCTTAATAGTAGAAGTGGGCGAAGTCTCCACAGATATCGTAATTGCGGCTGGTGGCAACCCAAGGCTTGTGCGTACAGTGCCTTTAGGGCTAAGAACGCTGGTTAAGGCTGTGGTACAAAACTTAAACGTCAAAGACGATCAGGCTAGGCAATTTATTTTGAAATTCGGCTTTGCACCTGACAAATTAGATGGGCAGGTGTTTAAAGCAACAGAAAGCACACTCGATGGCTTTGTAACTGAGATTGTAAAATCTATTAAGTTTTTCCAAACACGCTACCCATCTCTTCCTGTTGGTGCAATTATAACCTCAGGCTTTGCGGCAGTTGTGCCACGCTTTGGCGATTATATTTCATCAAAAACTGGAGTGGCAAGCCAAACTGGAAATCCTTGGCAAAGAGTGAGCGTAAGCCAAGCCGACCAACAACAATTGGCTGGTGTAGCGGCAGAGTTTGCCACAGTAATTGGCTTGGCAGAAAGAAAAGGTGGAATATAATGATTGAAATAAATTTAATTCCCGATGTTAAAAAAGAATTAATACGTGCTAAGCGTACCCGTAATGTTGTTGTTACCTTCTCGATAGCTATTGGCGCCGCCGCCGTGGGCGTGGTGGTGCTATTAGGTGTAATCATTGGCGGGCAATCCATAACCTCTTTAGCACAAAACGATGCAATTAAGAAGGAGAGCAGCAAGCTTCTCGCCGTTGAAGACATTACTGAGGTTTTAACTATACAAAACCAGCTAGCCACTATCCCGAGTATAGAAGTTAATAAGCCGATAGCATCACGTGTATTAGGCGTGTTGGGGATTATAAATGCTAGTGGTAAAGAGGCGGTCGAAGTAAGTAGTTTAAGCTTGGATGTTGAAACTGGTACTATGCAAATAGAGGGACAGACAAAAGAAGGGTACCCAGGAGTAGAGGCCATCATAAAAACCCTCAATAAGTCGCTCATTACTTATGATGAACGCATAGAAGAGCAGGCTGCTGCCGAAGATGATGCTATAAAAAATACTGAAAATGAAAATAGTGAAACAGTAGAGCCAATTCGACTCCTAAGCGAAGATGCGGTTTCTGGTGAGATAACTTACGGTGTGGATGAAGAAAATAACGGTATTGCCAGGTTTAGCTTGACGCTTATGCTTACACCAGAGTTCTTGGATGTAAAAAACCAAAATATGAGAGTTGGCGTGAAAGAAGGTGGCAACGTTACCGATTCACATTTAGGTATACCAAAAAGTATCTTTGCAGAACGAGCTAAAGACAAGAACACACAAGAGGGGGGTAACTAATGGCGGCAAAAGGAACTGGCTTACGGAAGCGTTCACAGATTAGTCACGCTAACCGCACTATGTTTATTTGGGTTGCTTCTATGTCAGCTATCGTGATGGTTTGTGTGGTTGTGGCATACCACTTGGTTCACACGGTTATATTTAACGGGCGAGTAATTGCTACAAAAGCCCAAACTATTAAACATTTAAAAACCAGTAACAATAACATCGACGAGCTTAAATCCCAGGTGTTAGCCTTAGATGCTAATGAACTTTTGATGGCGCTAAGGACTAATGAAGAGGATAAAGCTATTCAGGTAGTGCTTGATGCTTTACCGTCTTCTCCAAACCCCTTGTCTTTTGGTGCTTCTTTACAAAGGGTGCTCCTAGTTGGGCCACCAGGCATCAATATAAAAAGTATTCTAGTGGACTCAACAGATGGTGCGCTCGTCGCGGATGACCAGGCCATGCAAGATAATAGCGAAGCTGACTCTGTAGAAGAGAGCAGTACTAATGATGACTCAAGTGGCTTAGACAGTACCGGTGCTATTCCAATTAATTTTAGCTTTGTCGTTGAAGGTCCCGAACATTCCTTAGAAGAGGTGCTACAGCGTCTAGAAGAATCTATTCGAACTGTCTATGTAGACTCCGTTAGTATTGAAAGAGTTGGCTCAGAAAATGAAATGAGTGTATCGGGGCATGTATTCTATCAACCACAAAAAACTGCCGATCTTAAAAAGAAAGTGATTAAGTAATGAAAAAGACAGATATCGCACTACTTATAATTATCATATCCATTAGCGCACTATTAGCTTATTTAAGTACGAATGCCTTAATGGGTAATCCCAAAGAGCGGACCGAAGAGGTGCCGGTTATGGAGCCTATTTCTACAGAAGTGATGCCTCCAGATCCTAATGTTTTTTATGATGGTGCTATAAACCCATCTGTTCGCGTGGAGATTGATGGAGAGTCAAGTCTTAACGAAGGCGAGTCAGTGGATGACGAGGCTTTCTATCAAGTTGAAGAGTAAGGGGCCGTTACGTGGCACTTTTAACTAGCGACAACCAAAATAAACTTCTAGAGATGTTCGTAGAGGAAGGTCTAGCTACCCGCGAAAGTTTAGATAAAGTTAAAAGAGATGCTCAGGAGACTGGAAAACCCGTAGGGACTCTCTTAGTGGAAACCGGAGTAATTGATGAAGAGCTTTTAGTGCATGGGATCGCTCAAATTAGCGGCGTGCCCTATATTAACATTTCCAATAGCATAATTGATCAGTCTATACTAACGTTACTGCCAGAGGATATTGCTGAACGCTTCATGGCCGTGCCGCTTGCTGAAATAAATAATCGTCTAGCTATCGCCATGATAGACGCTAATAATGTCCAGGCTGTCGATTATCTCTCCACACGCATCCAACGCCCTATTAAAGTGTTTATGGCGTCCGAAAAAGGCATTCGCCATGTACTGGATCAATATAGAGCCGACCTTTCAGAGGTGAGTGAAGCGGCAGAGGCCAGTATTCAAGAAGAGACAGCCGATTCGGCTAGCGAAGTCAAGACGATTGTCCAAGATTCACCCATTAGTAAAGCATTAACAACAATTTTAGAGTATGCCATAAAGACGCGAGCGAGCGACATCCATATAGAGCCATTTCAAAACGAGTTAAAGATAAGGTGCCGGGTAGACGGTGTGCTTAGGGAGATTATGAAGTTACCAAAGTCTATCGAGCCAGCCATGATTAGTCGCATTAAAATTTTATCAGACCTTAAGATAGATGAGCACCGTATACCACAAGATGGACAATTTACCGTTAGGGCAGCGGGGAAGGAGGTTGATCTCCGTATAGCTATTAGCCCCGTGGTGTGGGGTGAACAAGTAGTCATCAGGTTGTTAGACAAAAGTGGTAATAATTTCGATCTTGAAGGGCTAGGCTACGCAGGGCGTGCCTTAAGAGCTATCCGAAAGGGTATCAAACAACCTAATGGTATGATTTTAACTAGTGGCCCTACTGGCTCTGGTAAGTCTACTAGTTTGTATGCATTAATCAAAGAAATTAGAAGTGACACTGTTAATATTGTGACACTTGAAGACCCCGTTGAATACAAGATGGATGGAGTGAACCAAATACAGGTACATGCTGCGGTTGGGCTAACTTTCGCCAATGGCTTAAGGTCAATCCTGCGCCAAGACCCAGATATAGTTATGGTTGGTGAAATTCGTGATGGCGAAACAGCCAGCTTAGCGGTCCAAGCGGCTTTAACAGGACACTTAGTATTTAGTACTCTCCACACCAATAGTGCGGCCGGTGTCCTACCCAGGCTGTTAGATATGGATATTGAGCCATTCTTAATTGCTAGCACCGTCAATACGATCATTGGTCAGAGGCTGGTTAGACGTGTAGCTAAGCGTCGAGAGTCTTATCAATCGAACCCACTAGAAACCCAAAACATTCTTTCAACCGTTGGGCACCTGCTGCCTAAAACACCGGAGGAGGTAGCGGTTGTCTCAGAAAATCTAGGCTATAAAGACTTGCCACTAGCCGGGCAAAGCGCTTATACTTTAGTAAGAGGGATAGACACTCCTCAGACACCCGGCGGGTATAGCGGTCGTTCTGGTTTATATGAAGTGATGGACGTAACCGAAACCATCCAGCAGATGATTACCAAGCGTGCGACCACTGCGGAAATCCAGCGTCAAGCGCAAATTGAAGGTATGATTACGATGAGGCAGGATGGTTATCTAAAAGCACTGCAGGGTATAACAACATTAGATGAAGTGAACCGAGTAACAGCGGATGTAGCAACATAAAGAAGGGGGCATATGCAAGAACAACAATTAAGGATTGAAATATTATTAGAAGAAGTAGTGAAGCGCCGGGCAAGCGACCTGCATCTCCAGGTTGGACTGCCACCTATGATTCGTGTTGATGGTTCGTTGGCGCCAATTGCTGGCTACAGCCCTCTTGATGAGCAGCAAGTGGAGGCTTTAATCTTTTCTATCCTGGCCGAAGACCAACGACAAATTCTTATGAAAGATAAAGAATTTGATTTTAGTTTCGCCTTTGGTAATTTAGGACGGTTTCGGGTTAATGCTTTCCATGAACGTGGTAACTTGGCGGCTGCGCTGCGCCTAATTCCTAATGAAATTAAAAGCGTGACAGAGCTAGGGCTGCCTAATGTTGTCATGTCCTTTGCAGACTTCCCGCGCGGGTTAGTTCTGGTAACAGGACCAACCGGCTCGGGTAAGTCAACTACACTGGCCGCACTCATTGACAAAATTAATACCGAGCGGGCACAGCACATCATCACTATAGAAGATCCGATAGAGTTTACCCACAAATCCAAGCGGTCGGTAGTAGTGCAGCGTGAAGTCCATTATGATACCTATAGCTTTAATGCCGCGCTACGCTCCAGTTTACGGCAAGATCCAGACGTGGTTTTAATTGGTGAGATGCGTGACTTAGAAACTATTAGCGCCGCCATAACCATTGCCGAAACCGGACACCTTGTCTTTGCTACCCTTCACACTAACAGCGCTTCCCAGTCTATTGATAGGATGATAGATATCTTCCCGCCGCACCAACAATCACAAATTCGTACCCAATTAGCTAATATGTTAATGGCAGTAGTGTCACAGCGTCTTGTGCCAACGATTGGTGGTGGGCGCGTGGCTGCAGCCGAGATTATGGTTACTAATGCGGCGGTTAGAAATGTTATTCGCGAAGGTAAATCGCACCAGTTAGATGCTATCATTCAAACTAGTAGTGACCAAGGTATGCAGACAATGGACCGTACTTTAGCTAAGCTGGTACAAAGTGGTACCATTACTTACGATAGTGGTCGCGAGTTCGCTGTTGATTTAACCGAATTTGAGAGATTGATGCGGGGGTAAGATATGAAAAAGTTTAAATACAAAGCAAGAGACCAGGCAAGCAATAAAATTGTTGAGTCAACCGTACAAGCAGATTCAGAAAAGGCGGCCGCCCGTCTTTTACTGGAACAAGGATTTGTGCCTATTTCAATTGTTGAAGTAGATGATAACGTTAGTTTCTTTGCAAAAATTACGAACAGGGTCACAAGTAAGGATAAGGTTGTATATTCAAGACAGTTGGCCACGCTTATTGGTGCAGGGCTGCCGCTGTCGCAGAGCCTAAGGACAGTTAGCGAACAGACAGAGAACAAAAAATTGCGTGAAATTAGTGAATCTATTACCACCTCTGTGGAGGGTGGTAAATCTTTGTCTGAATCTTTTGGTGTTTATCCTGAGGTGTTTGACCCAATATTTTTAGCATTAATTGCGGCTGGTGAGGCTTCTGGATCCTTGGATAAGGCTCTACAAAGGATTGCCGCCCAACAAGAAAAAGATGCAGCTATGATGAGTAAGATTCGTGGCGCCATGATGTACCCTGCAATTGTCTTAGCAGTTATGCTTGGGGTGATTATATTTATGTTAATCTCTGTAGTACCTCAAGTAGAAAAGCTCTATCAAGATTTTCACCAAGAATTGCCCATTTTAACAAAGATAATGGTAGGGACAGCTGATTTCATTACAAACTTTTGGTGGCTGTTAATAATAGCTATAGGGTTAATGGTTTATTTTGGTCGGCAATACGTACGGACAGAAGGGGGTATGAAAGTAAAAGATACATTTAAGCTAAATGTGCCCCTCTTTAGCCCAATGTTTAGAAAGCTGTACATGGCTAGACTAGCAAGAACTAGTCAAACACTTTTAGCTAGTGGCGTGAGCATGCTAGATACTTTAGATATCGTCAAAAAGGCTTTAAATAACGTGGTGCTTGCTGAGGCGGTGGAGCGCGCATCCGATAAGGTAAAGGGAGGTAAAGCGTTATCTGTCTCTCTATCAGATGAGGATTATGTTCTGACACTTGTCCCACAAATGATAAAAATTGGTGAACAGTCTGGAAAAGTTGATGAAATGTTTGGTAAGTTGGCACAAATTTATGAAGATGAGCTTGATGAGCAGATACAGACTATTTCTACAGCTATAGAACCTGTTTTAATGGTGCTTTTAGCCCTTGTTGCTGGCGGTATGGTTGGGGCCATCTTATTCCCAATATATAGTTTAGTCAATGGTGTTGGTTTATAGCGTTTTTTTGTTTGTATTTTTTAAAAATAGTGTATAATATTAAACATAAGTATTATTAAATACGAAATTAAGAAAGGGAAAGAGAAAGAGAAATGAAAAAAAATGCAAGTGGTTTTACCATAATAGAAGTAGTACTAGTACTGGCCATTGCTGGGCTTATTTTCCTAGCAGTATTTATTGCCTTACCAGCACTACAAAGAGGGCAAAGGGATAACCAGCGTCGTACTGATGCAGCCCGTTTTGGGTCCCAGCTGCAAAGCTATGCAACCAACAATAATGGCAAAATGCCACAAAACACTACCGCTCTTAACAGTTTTGCCTCAAACTACCTAACTGGTACCTCAGAAGGCTTTGTTGACCCTCAGACTGGAAATACCTACCAAATAAAAATTGCTAACCCAGCAACTACCGTCAGTAGTGATACAGGCACTTTTCATTATCACAAAGGCTACAAGTGTAATGGCGAAACCGTACAAGCAGGTACTGGTAATCGGCAAGCTGCCATTACGATAAAGCTTGAAGGTTCTGGTGTTTATTGTTTAGATTCTCAAAAATAATAATTTACGCTATTAATATAAATAAACCACTATTACAGTGGTTTATTTTTTATAGCTAAAGCGTTATGATGGACTTATGACTATTATTTATAAGATTCTAATAATCCTAACCTTAGGTTTTGTTGGCGCTGCCATGGGTAGCTTTGCTGGTGCAATGGTGTGGCGCTTTAGGGCGCAACAACTTAAAGAGGAGGCTGATGAAAACCGGCCTGTAGATAAAAAAGAACTTAAGCGTCTCCAGCCACTTCTTAATAAAAAAGGGTTCAGCGACCGCTCCATTGACCTAGATACTGGAAAGCAACTTCCTTGGTACGATATGATTCCAGTTTTCAGTTGGCTAGCACTAGGCGGAAAGTCAAGGTTTAGCCAAAAGCCAATTGGGCGGTTTGAATTGTTTATAGAGCTGGCTATGGCGGTATTCTTTATTATCTCTTTTATTTACTGGCCTGGTGGTTTAACAAATTATATTAGCTATCTGGAATTTATTATTTGGCTGGCGGCAGGTGTCGTTATGGGAATTCTTTTCTCTTATGACTTGAAATGGTATTTGTTACCTAATAGCTATACTTATCTTTTCATATTCTTAGGTGTAATTAATTTTATCCTGCATCTATTTACCACACCAGACATGGGTGTTTTGTTGCAAAACACATTTTTTAGCTTACTTATTTTAAGTGGGTTGTACTACATCCTCTTAGTAGTTTCAAGTGAGAAATGGGTTGGTGCAGGCGATTCATTACTTGGAATTGGCTTAGCCTTGTTTTTATTAGACTGGAAGCTAAGCTTTTTAGCCCTATTTTTAGCAAATGCTATCGGCGTAATTTTAGTATTACCAAAGTTAATCAAAAAGACACTAACCCGCAAAGACTCTATCCCCCTCGGACCACTTCTTATTATTGGCATGGTTATTTCTTTCTTCTGGGGGCAATATATAATTGATGAATATTTTAGGCTTATGCTATAATTAATGGGTAATGGGGCATAAAAATAACTCTGGTTTTACTATAATAGAAGTCTCTTTCTTTTTGGCTATTAGTGGCCTTATGGCAGTTGGTCTTTTGGCCGGGGCGGGCGCTTCTATAAATACCCAAATGTACAAAGACAGCGCTGTTAGTTTACGCACACAGCTGCAACATGAAGTTACAAGGGTAGAGAATATAGAGAACAGCCGTGATGGTAGTCAAGCTTGTAATTCTAATGGCGTCATTAGCCCCAACTCAACAGCTGCTAGGGGTACTACAGACTGTGTTTTACTGGGAAGGTATGTGGCAGTGCAAAGCAACACTATCAAGGCGAGTCCTGTCGTGGCTCATCCAACCGTTAACACTAGAGAAAACCTAGATGATATAGCATACTTAAAAAGCTATAATTTAAATGTAGACGCGGCAAGAGGGGATACAACCAACAGTAAATGGGGTAATAGTATCGTCTATCCAAAAAGTTTTGCCCAGCGTGGCTCGCCTCGTGACATTTACTTTTTAATTGTTCGTTCGCCAAAAAGTGGCGGTTTATACCTATTTTCAAGCGGGGTTAATTCCTCTGATAATCTTCGTAATATGGTCAGGCAAGAGGCTAGTAACAACTTATACGGGCGCACCCAGCAAATTTTATGTATAAAAAAAGATGGCATTGTGGCTAGTAGTAATTTAGGTGTGGTGGTAGAGGCTAACCTTTCAAGTGCATCCGACATTCGCACTCTAAGTAGTGATACGGAGCCAGAATGCTAAAACAACAACGTAGTTACCGCACATCAAAGGGAGACACCATAGTAGAAGTGCTGTTTGCGGTGGCTATTTTTAGCGCCATCGCCATTGCCAGTCTTTCTGTCATGAACCGGAGTATTGGCTTAGCCCAACGCTCTTTAGAGGTTAGTTTAGTACGGCAAGAGATGGATACGCAGGCACAAATTTTACGCTTTGCCCACGAAGCTTATATATCAGGAGACAGGAGTGGTCCAGGTGCAGTTTGGGAAAATGTAAAAAAAGAAGAAAACGTCATACTATCCACTCAGCTAGCTAGTCTTTCGAGCTTAATCACTACCTGCGCTCCACCTACCCAAAAAGCTTTTGTTATAGACCCAGTTACTGTCTCATTGAAAACTAACTCCACTGGGGGGCAATTTATTGCGGCACCAGTGTATTCCAGGATCAAAACCTCAGGAAGTTTCAAGGCAGAAGGCATTTGGGTACAGCAATTAAAAGGTAGCAGTGGCGGTGAGGCGTTTAGAGATTTTCACATTAGAGCGTGCTGGCATGCTCCTGGAGGAAATACTCCCGTAACTTTAGGTACGATTGTGAGGCTTCATGATGCGTAAAACCACTGCTGGCTTCACCTTAGTAGAGTTAATGTTTTCTATGCTATTTGTGTCGTTGCTGATTATATCTATTACACTTACCAGTATGCATATTGTTAATGTTTATAACCGTGGCATGCTTATTAAGGAAGTTAACCAGTTGGGTAGAACAATTACAGACCAAATGCAACGAACTGTCGGTGCAAGTGTACCTAACCCAATCTTTCCGGGAGATACTTTCCACCAGGTGATAAACCCGGCACGTCCCTCTGAAGGGGCTACGGGTGGGCGGCTCTGTCTTGGTAATTATTCTTACATTTGGAATTATGCCAAAACCTTAAAAGAGTCTTCTATAACTACTCCCAATACCAAAAGTGGAAAAAAGGTAGGGTTCATAAGGGTGGCCGATGTGGGTGGACAGCTTTGTGTAAAAAATAGTTCAGGTGCTTTCCCAGTAATTCCAGCGGCACTAGAGACTCTAGAGCTTTTACCTGAGGGTGAGCGTGGTCTCAAAGTTTACTCACTTAATGTATCTAGTCCAGCCCGTGCTTACGACGATAAGTCTTTGCAACGCTTATACTATATAGACATTTCTATAGGTACTAGTGATTATAAGGCAATAGAGGGCGGGCGTGAGTGTAAGCCACCAACGGCAGACCAAGCAGATCAAAATTATTGTGCTATAAATAGTTTTTCTTTTGCGGCACGCACAGGTAGCGTAGAATAGGGAGGTTGTGATGTTTAAGAGTAAAGTTGTACCAAAAAAATTAACTAATGCCAGCAGGGGTGCAGCCTCTATTTTTCTTGTTATTTTTTCCATGTTAATTATCTCTACGGTAGTCCTTGGTTTTACTAGTGTAATATTACGTGAACAGCGCGAGGCCTCTAATAACGACTTGTCTGTATCGGCTTACGATTCAGCCTTGGCGGGGGTAGAAGACGCTAAAAGGGCAATTATAAGGTACAACAAAGGTTGCGGACCGGCTGGAACAGCTTCCGCTAGCACCTGTAATACCTGGCGACAGGCCTTGACAAAGTGTAACTCCAATAATGTTATTTTATACGGCACTGCTAGTGGTGACTTTAGTGAGCGACGCATTAGCACTGCATCAAGAGCTAGTGAGCTGGAGTTGGACCAAGCATATACTTGCGTAAAAACATCATTAAACAACCCTAACTATATTGGCGAAGTGCGTGATGGTGAACATGAAATATTTGAACTTAGGGGTGAAGGGGCATTTAGCACAGTTAGAATAAGCTGGTTTAGTCAAAAGGACGTCCAGGAGGGTAATGAGGGGAGACCCGCCAGCCAATTAAATAGAGTTAATTATCCTAGCACGACCGCCAGCAACACACCCCTTCCATACAACAACTCAAATACCTGGCCAGCCAATCAGCCACCAGTGCTAAGGACGCAGTTTTTCCAAACTCCTTCATCTTTTTCTTTGGAAGAGTTTGACGTAGATAACCCAGAGGCTGGTCTTAGTAACACTAATACAGTCTTCATGTATCCAATAAGAGGTTCCGCGGCGGCCACAAATGAAGGGGTTCTGCAAGAAATAGCTCCACGTTTTTATTCAGACGCGAACCCCTGGGCTGTATTATGTGCACAAACTGTAACGCAAGCCGACGGCTATGCCTGTACAGCAACTTTGCGTTTGCCCGGTCCAATGAGGGGTACACAAGCACAAGCATACCTAGCTTTAAAACCTCTCTATAATAAAACTGACTTTAAGGTGGAGCTGATTAATGATGCCGGTGAAATTGTTAATTTTATGGGTGTGCAACCACTTGTAGATAGTACGGGTAGGGCTAATGACATTTTTCGTAGGGTAGAGGCGCGCCTGCAGCTTTCAAGCGATAGTGGCAGTAGTTTAGCACCAACTTCCGCCGTTGAGACTAGTGGTAGCTTTTGTAAAACTTTTTCGGTCACTGATAGTGACGATGGTTATGGCTCTGGGGACTGTGACCCAAGTCGGTAATTTATTCACTTAAATTAGTATGAAATTCTTGATGAACTTCTTTTAGGTGCGCGTCTGTAACATGTGTGTATATTTGTGTAGTGCTTATGTCGCTATGGCCCAGCATTGCCTGAACACTACGTATATCTGCGCCGTTCATTAATAGGTCTGTGGCAAAACTATGCCTTAAGGTGTGAGGACTAACGTGCTTAGTGATTCCTGCTAATTTTGCATACTTGCTAATTATTCGCTGGACGCTTCGTGCGCTAAGGCGCCTATAGTTTCCATCTGTTGTTGGAGTTCCTGTGTTATTACTATAATTTAAAAAGAGTGGGATTAAGCTGTCTGAGCGGCTCTCTAGGTAGTTGGCTACCTGCTCGTAGGCGGAAGCGCTGATAAAGGCGGGACGGTCTTTACTGCCTTTGCCTCTGATAGTGAACTCCTTCCTGGAAGGGTTTATGTGGTCGCGGTTTAACCCTACAAGCTCTGAGACGCGTAAGCCACTAGAAAACAGTAGTTCTATTAGAGCCCTGTCTCTTAGGCCCTCCTCTTTGCTAAGGTCTATCTCCTGGAGGAGCCTCTCTATTTCATCAGAGTGTAAAAAAGTTACCTGCGGACGCACCGTCTTAGGGAGAATTATTTTATCTGAAGATAGGCTAGCTATGTCGCGACGTGATAAATATTTTAAAAACACCCTTAATGCTATAAGATGGTAAGTTTGTGTGGCTAATGACAACTCTTCACCGAGTTCATTCTTGTAGCGGTTTAACCAAATTCTATATTTACGTACAAGCTCCATGGTAATCTTATCTACAGTAGTGTCTTCGGTAAATTCTATCAACCGTGTTATGTATAGTGCGTAGTTTTCACTAGTTTTTTTAGCACGACCGCCCGCCACCTCTAAGTCTTCTATGAAGTCTGTTAGTAGTTCTGATATGTAATATTTTTTATCTTGGCTATCACTCATCTACTATAAGCATAACAAAAAACCGATAAAAGATATATAATGAAGGTAGTGATGAACATGTTAGATGCAATAATATTAGGCGCCACGCAGGGTATAACTGAATTTATTCCGGTTAGCAGCTCTGGCCATTTATTAATAATGCAAAAAATACTAGGATTAACAGCAAACCGGTATTTTTTGGAGTTTATTAATATTGGAACATTCTTTGCACTAATTATCTATTTTCGTAAACAGATATGGCAAATAATAACAGATGTGTTTTTACGCCACAACTATAAATATGCCCGCAATATTATTATTACCGCCATCCCAGCTGGGTTAGTTGGTGTACTTTTAGGTGGCTGGATAGATAATAATAGTTTATTCCAAAACCTATATATTGTAACTATCATGATGTTTTTAGTGGGCGTATTGATGATTTTTCTACATAAACTACCACATGCTTCCAGTGTTAGGAGTGGGCAAGACCTTAGCGCCAAGCGTGCGCTGGTGATTGGGCTGGCCCAGGTTACTGCGCTGGTGCCCGGCGTATCTCGTAGTGGCTCTACTATTATTGCCGGTCGCTTTGCTGGAATGAAGCCTGCAGCTGCAGCTGAATATAGCTTTCTAGTCTCGGCGCCCTTAATGGCGGGTGTTATCCTAAAAGCAATTGTTACTAAGACGGATTACCTAATGGAAAATTGGCAAATATTAACAATAAGTAACTTGGTCGCTTTCGTGGTAGGGGTGCTAGTGGTAGGCACCATGATGAACTATTTAAGAACCCATACTTTAGCGGCGTTTGGCTGGTACCGTGTAGTGGTGGCAACTGTATTTTTAGCCTTTTTATTGTTACACTAGTTACATAAGAAGGAGCTATTTGTATGCATGATGATACTGATAATAATGTAGAGAAAACTTTAATTGTATTTAAACCAGATGCGGTGCAGCGTGGTATAGTAGGTGAAATACTGACACGCTTTGAAAGGGTAGGTTTAAAAATTGTAGGCACGAAAATGATTGCCCCTACACGAGATTATTTCTACAAGCACTATGAAGAAATAGGCAAATTAGAAACCCGGAGGGGTGAAGAAGCCTTTAATATGACAATGGACTTCATGACTCAAGGACCAGTTATTGCTATTGTTCTAGAAGGGGTAGAGGCGGTAGCTCTTGTCAGGAAGTTAGTGGGCCCAACAGAGCCTAAGGCTGCAGCTCCGGGTACTATTCGTGGTGACTTCTCGCATATGAGTTTTGGCTATGCTGACCATGCCAAGAAGGGTGTAGCCAACTTAATTCATGCTAGCGCAGACCCAGAAGAGGCTCAACAAGAAATTGACCATTGGTTTGCAGACGATGAGCTGTACGATTATCACCTCCTTCACGAGAAGTTTACGCGTTAATTGTGGTAAAATGGGAGTACGTGCCTCAGTAGCTCAATTGGATAGAGCAGGTCCGTCCTAAGGACAAGGTTGTAGGTTCGACTCCTGCCTGGGGTACCAAATTAGGGGTTTGCTTATTTATGAAAAGAAAGAACAAAGAGCAGTCTTTTGTACCACAATTTGAGGGGCAAAGGGAGGGAGAGAGTGTTATTATGGTGTTTAGGCGCCATATTATTCATATGCGTAAAGGTTTCTATTTATTTTTAGGACCATTTGCTCTGCTTTCATTGCCACTATTTATTTGGCCTGATAACTTATGGATGCTGCTATTCCCATTGACCGGCTTTGTTATAGGATTAATGCTTTTTTTGTATCACTACATCTTATGGTACTTTACTGTTTTTATTGTGACTGACCAGCGCATCCGGCAAATTACTCAATATGGGTTTTTTGGTAAAGATGTTGTAGAAATACGGCTAGCAAAGATACATAGTATAAGCTATCATATACCGGGTTTTTTTGGTGAAATATTTAAATTTGGTAATATTATTATACAAACTTTCGTTGGAGATTTATTAATAAAGAATGTTCAAGAGCCAAGCAGGGTCTATGAGGTACTCCAAGATGCAGTGAATGATGCGGCAGTTGGAAATGAAGAAGCAATTGAGGGAGCCGACGGGTTAGATGGAATAGGAGAGGATAGGGATGATTGATAAGATATTTAAAAAGCGTGCAAAAAAGAAGCAGGAGATAAAAACTCCTGCTATGGGAAAGATCACACGAGAGACCATAGAGGGTCACCGTGAAGCAGTTTTGAGTGAGGGCCGAAAGTTCAAGTACCCCTTACAATACTCTAAGAACAAATTAGTTATACACACTATAATTATCAGTGTAATCAGTCTTTTCTTGATAGCCTTCTTTTTCATGTGGCAATTGTATATTGTACAAAATAGTAGCTCAGTATTTTATAGAATAACCACCATCTTCCCATTGCCAGTTGCTGTTGTAGATAAGCAACCGGTGCGCTTTAGTAATTACTTAATTAGGCTGCGTAGCGAAATGCACTATTTAGAAACTAAAGAGGATACAGACTTTTCTACTAAGGACGGACAAAACCAGGCTTTCTTATTAAAACGAAATTCAATGGATGAAAGCATTGCAGATGCTTACGCTGCAAAGTTAGCCAAAAATAAAGACATTAAAGTCACCAAAGAACAGGCAAAAGCTTACATAGAGGAGCAACAGAATATTGGCGATAGTAAAGTTAGTGAGCAGACTTTAGCCACCGTACTAAAAGAGCTTTATGGTTGGACACTTGCCGATTATGAAAAAGTGACTCAGCAAAAACTCCTAACACAAAAAGTGCGCTATGCCGTAGATGACAAAGCTAGGGCGCTTGGCACTGAAATATTGGCACAACTTAATAAGACCGGTGGCAGCCTAGAAGATGAAGCCCAGCTTTTTAAGAACCAGGGTGTCACATATGGTAGTAGTGGGGGTCTGGTGCCCAAAAACAACCGTGATGGTGGTTTGGCTGCAGCTGCTAACAAGCTAGAGGTCAATCATTTATCGGGCCTAGTAGAAACCGCATTAGGTGATGGGTTTTACATTATTAAAACTCTAGAGAAAACTGATAGTGAGATTAGCTATGAGTATATAAAAGTACCGTTAACGCAGTTCGATAGCCAATTAGCCAAACTACGGAAAGAAGGAAAGATACGAGAGTTTATTAAGATTGAAGGAGAGGAGCAAGACGGCTCAAAATAGTATAAGTGAAAAAGGAGGTACGTGTGTTTAAATTACCTAAACTGAATTATCAATTGGATGCGCTGGAGCCTGTAGTAAGTAAGGAATCTATGGCGCTTCATTACCTCAAGCACCACCAGGCGTATGTAGATAATTTAAATAAAGCAGTACAAGAGTGTAGTGAAGTTAAGGGCTGGAGTTTAGTGAGGCTGGCCACTGTTACCGAACAAATAAAATGTTCAAAAAAGCAAACCATTATTAATAACGCAGGAGGTCATTATAACCATTCAATGTTCTGGGAGGTTCTAGGGCCTTATAACAAAGACGATAACCAGCCTGTTGGCAAAACTGCCATGCTCATTAATAAAGAGTACGGTAGTTTCAGTAATTTTAAGAAGCAGTTTAGCGACGCTGCTTTGGCACGTTTTGGCAGCGGTTGGGTTTTCTTGCAGCCCGATGGAAAAATAATCTCAACGGCCAACCAGGACACCCCAATGATGCAAGGATTGGCGGAACCACTTATGGGATTAGACGTGTGGGAACATGCCTATTATCTGGATTATCAAAATAAACGGGCTGAATATATTGATAAGTGGTGGGATATTGTAAACTGGCAGGGTGTAGAAGAGCGCTACGAACAAATTACCAACACCGCTAATTAGCACTATTATTAAATAAAAACCTCCTAAGTCTTTACCTAGGAGGTTAATGTTCATGCTTGGCGGGCTCGACCGGATTTGAACCGGCGATCTCCTCCGTGACAGGGAGGCGTGATGACCCCTTCACTACGAGCCCGTGCTGTTAGTGAACCTCTATATATTAACAGTTTGGCGCTATGAACGCAATAGGTAAGCGGTAAAAATAATCCTTAGCGCTTACTAAGGAGGCCTATAAAAGTTTACGAAATAGGCTAATATTGTTATACTTAGTGCTAGTAGCGATGACTTAGTAGGCCGCTATAGCTCAGTTGGTAGAGCGGCGCTTTCGTAAAGCGTAGGTCTCCGGTTCAATCCCGGATGGCGGCTCCAAAAATTAAGGTTTATTAGAAAGTTTATTTAATCATATAGCAGTAGAGAGACATGAAAGACAAAATAAGTACAAGTATTAAGTATATTATGAGCGACCGTGCCTTAATGGTGGGGATGGTTATACTAATCCTTGTGACACTCGCGGAGATTGTTTATATTGGTTTATCACTAAAACCTAGTGAGCTTCAAGTTGTTAATCGCTACTCTGCTTATGGTGAAGTGCATATATACCGTAACCATTGGTATTACCTTCTTAGCTTTATAGCGTTTGCCGTGGGTAATTTATTCTTTTCAGTGGCTTTTTCTATAAAAACTTATGAAGCCCATGGACGCTTAGTGGCCCTTATGTGTATTTATAGTGGATTAATCGTGGCTATTGTTTCATGGTTTACAATTTCGTCTATCCTAAACATATGGTCGCCAATAGGATAAGCGGGTAAATGAGCAAGCCATCACAAGATTTAGAAATACCTTTGGGTAAACGGACGCGGCAGTATCGTTTTTTTGAAATGCTTCCAGCAATTTTAAGTTATGGCACCTTATTTATGATGGTGGTTCTTTCCATAATTTCACCTATGTTGGCAACTATATTTTTATTCCTAGTTATTATTAGCCTCCTGCTTAAAGCAATAGGTATTGCCATAAGGACAGTGCAAGGAAGTTCACTTATGCATAAAGCCCAAAAGGTTAATTGGCATAAACGCCTAGAAAGTTTGGAGGACCCGGTAAGGTCCTATAAGCAATTAAAAAATGAGCATGAGGATTCGTTCAGGTGGAAGCGCTACATTGCAGACTTAAAACGCATCTCTAAAAATCCCCAAGACTATCCAAAGCCTAGTCAGGTTTATAATGCCATTATTATTGCAACCTACAATGAATCTTATGAAATTCTCCAGCCTACTGTGCAAGCCGTTTATGACACCACCTATGATAACGACCATATAATTTTAATAATTGCCTATGAAGAGCGTGGTGGTGCAGATATAGAAAGAACCGTTAAGCGCCTACAAGAAGAGTATAAGGATAAATTTTTTGCTTTTGAAATTGTTAAGCACCCTAAGGACCTACCTGGTGAGGTTGTTGGTAAAGGGGGAAATATCACTTTTGCTGGCCGCTTCCTGGAAAAATGGTTAAAACAACGCACTTTAGCCCCTGAAGATGTTATAGTTACCACTTTAGATAGTGACAACCGTCCTTATGTAAGCTATTTTGATTGTCTAACTTATGATTTTATAGTGAATGATAACCGTAAGCATATGTCATTCCAGCCTATCGCCCTATTTACAAATAATATCTGGGATGTTCCAGCACCTATGCGTGTAGTAGCTACAGGTAATTCTTTTTGGAACATAATAAGCTCTATGCGCCCACACTCTATTCGTAATTTTGCATCGCACTCTCAGCCTATGGATGCACTGATAGAAACAGATTTTTGGAGTACGCGCACCATTGTGGAGGATGGGCACCAGTATTGGCGCAGTTATTTTAAATTTAAAGGTGATTATTCTGTCCTTCCTATACACCTACCTATTTACCAGGATGCAGTTCTAAGCGATACTTTTGGCAAAACCTTAAAGGCGCAGTTTATTCAAACTAGGCGATGGGCATATGGGGCATCAGATGTGCCGTATGTTGCTACACGCGTGTTTACTAAAGACAGGGAGGTGCCCCTGGGGAGTGGCCTAGCCCACTTAATTCGCTTGATAGATGGAAATGTAACTTTAGCCACAACGGCTATTTTGGTTGCAGTAGGGGGCTGGATACCTTTACTTTTAAACCCGGAAGCGGCCAGGAGTGTAGCGGCTCATCAACTACCAAATACCGTCAGCCTGATCCAGCAAATTGCTATGATTGGGCTTTTTATTACAATTTTTGTTTCATTTAAGATACTGCCGCCACGTCCTGAACGTTACAAAAAGAGGCGTAGCTTTGGCATGCTCATTCAGTGGGTGCTTATGCCACTTACGGCAATTGCATACAGTGCAACTAGTGCGCTTTATTCACAGGGGCGCTTGTTCCTTGGTAAGTATTTAGATAAATTTGATGTAACAGAAAAGAAAACTATAGCTGATGTTGATAGGGCCAAGGCTAAGAAGGCTAAAAAGTAGCCTTACCTTTTTATGACTAGCTATTGGCGTGCCCGTGCATTATTTTCTTTTATAATGTCGCGGTAGGTTTTATCATACTCAAAGCTAAAGCTTAGCTGGTCTAGTGGGATATAACCTTTTTTGTTGGTGTTTGTTTTTTTACTTTTAACCATACTTTTATAGTAGCACAGTTCGTGCTTTTTGTCAATGGAACAGCTTAGGCTAACAGATATCACGTATGGTATGTTTTCGTGTGAAAATGGTGCTTATGGCTAGTGGAAAACTTTTGTGGGAAATGGGGGAAAAGAAAAGGAGCCTTGTAGATAAAGGCTCCTTTTGCTTTAGTTTTAATAGTTTGGTGGGCGCGGAGGGAGTTGAACCCCCGACCTCCTCAACGTCAATGAGGCGCTCTAGCCAGCTGAGCTACGCGCCCAAACATTAAATACTATATTAGGTATTATAACATATTAAATAAAGAACCACCTTGTAAAGGAGTGTAAAGCAGTTAGAAAGAAGGCTTAA
>CAYFUI010000012.1:0-18174 GCA_964346445.1 uncultured Candidatus Saccharibacteria bacterium
ACCGTCGACCCCGTGTCGCCATCAACATCTATTGATGGTGGATTATCCGGGCCACCAATATCAAAATGACTATGGCTACTTTCGCTCCAGCACTCAGTCCAGCGCAAGCAATGCGCGATACCTTTATTTTGACAGTACTAAGGTTTACACCAATTACAGCGGAAAAAAAGAGTATAACCTAGCAGTGCGTTGCGTCGCCAAGTAAATGGTTGACAGTGCTTTAGAGTTTTGTTAATATAATGCTACACGAAAAGTCTCTTTAAAGTATTAATTACGCTATATATAGCGTTTCTATAATCGTGTGATACACTAATTAGATAAGAGGAAAAAGAAATGAATAAAAAATATAATATTACTAAAAGTGGTAAAAAGGAACTAGAAGAAGAGTTGGCACATTTAAAGTCACGTCGTGGCGAAATTGCCGAGAAAATTGCCGAAGCGCGTGACTTTGGCGACCTGAGCGAGAATGCTGAATATGATGCTGCCCGTGAAGATCAGGGCGTAACAGAAACTCGGATCGCAGAAATAGAGGACATCTTATTAAACGCCACCGTCATAAACTCAAAAGACGCCAATAAGGTTCAGCTAGGTACTACAGTTGAATTAAAAGTTGGCAACAAGACATCTACCTATACGGTTGTTGGGCCAGTTGAAGCCAACCCATTAGAAGGGAAGATTAGCAATGAATCACCAATGGGAATAGCTTTAATGGGGCGTCGCATCGGCGAGACAGTACAAATTGACACCCCTAAGGGGCAGTTAAAGTACGAAATTTTAACTTTAAAATAAAGCAGTTTCCCAGTAGGCGTGTTATAGTTAAGACATGGCAACACTAAAAGATTTTCGTGATGAGCGGTTAAAAAAGCTTGAACAATTAAACAGGCTTGGTGTAAATCCGTACCCTGCGAGGTCATCACGAACACATAATTTATCTGCAATTATAAACAATTTTGAACAACTAGAGGGCACTCAAGCTACTGTGCTAGGTCGTATCGTTGGTTTACGGAAATTTGGCAAGTTAGCTTTTCTTACAATACAAGATGAAGAGGGCAAGCTGCAACTCTTTTTAAGGGCGGGAGAGACGAACACTTTAGATGCTTCCAAGGGAATTATTGGCATAGAGGAAGTAAGCCTCCTTGATACAGGAGATTATGTAGAAGCGACTGGCCAGGTCATTCGAACAAAAACCGGCGAAATTTCCATCGCTGTTAAAGACTTAAAAATTTTAACAAAAGCTATTCGCCCCACGCCAGATAACCTAGCGGATAAAGAAGAGCGCTTTAGAAGGCGATATTTAGACATTAAAGTAAATCCAGAAGTGTATCAGCGGTACAAACGACGCAGTAAATTCTGGCAAGCAACACGTGATTATTTAAACCAACATGGCTTTTTAGAGGTCCCTATTCCAGTATTGGAGCACACGACAGGTGGAGCAGATGCGAACCCATTTATTACTCATATGGATGCACTAGGGCAGGATTTTTATTTAAGAATTAGCCAAGAGCTGCCACTTAAGCGGTTAATTGGGGCTGGCTACGAGAAAGTTTATGAAGTGGGGCCGCGCTTTAGAAATGAAAATTATACCGATGAGCACTTGCCAGAGCATATGGCTATGGAATGGTATTGGGCGTATGCAGATTGGGAAAAAGGCATGGCCTTTATGGAAAAAATGTACCAGTATGTAATAAAAGAAACTTTTGGTACATTAAATTTTGAATTTCAAGGAAAGCCGGTAAACCTAGAAGGTGAATGGCCAAGGTTAGACTATAATACCCTCATCAAAGAGCGTTATGGGATTGATGTGTTTGACAGCAGTTTAGATGACGTAAAAAGAGTTTTAAAAGAAAACAACTTAGAAGTAGAAAAAACGGAAAACCGGGCACGGGGTATAGATAAGCTGTGGAAGAATATTCGTAAGGATATTGCTGGGCCGGTATGGCTAATTAATACACCTAAGTTTATTTCACCTCTTGCTAAATCTAACCCTGAGGACGACAGGGTTGTGGAGCGTTTTCAGCCTATTATTATGGGTAGTGAACTTGGGAATGGCTATAGTGAGCTAAATGACCCACTTGAACAGATGGAGCGCTTTAAAGAGCAGCAAAGTATGCGCGATGCCGGTGACGAAGAGGCCATGATGATGGATATAGATTTTGTTGAGATGTTAGAATACGGGATGCCGCCTACTTGTGGGTGGGGCTACAGCGAGAGAGTCTTTTGGCTGTTTGAGGGTGTTACCGCCAGGGAGGGTGTGCCATTTCCGCAGTTAAGGCATGAAATAGACTCTGTGACGAAAACTATTTATCCCGAATTGTTTTAATTAATACTACGCACCATATTTCCTATTAAGCTGTTATAATTAAGCTAATGACTAAACCCACCTTTACCTATCAGCAGCTACCCGTCTTAGAGTATAAAGATAAGATCTTACAGGCAGTTGACGCTAATCAAGTAACTATAATAGAAGCAGAAACCGGAGCGGGAAAAAGTACCCAAGTACCACAGTATCTAGCCGAAAATGGCTATGACCGCGTAGTCGTAACAGAACCACGCATTTTAGCTGCCCGTAACCTGAGTAGTCGGGTGCGCCATGAGTGGGCCCAGCGTAATTTGGTGGACGCTACGGAGGTGATAGGGTATAGAACCGCCAGTGAGCGTGACGATAGTGGTAATACTCAGATATTGTATTGCACAGATGGCTTGCAGCTGGTACGTGAGATTACCGGTATTGGGGTGAAAGAAAAGCAGGTCTTAGTGCTAGATGAAGTCCATGAATGGAATGAAAATATCGAAGTTTTAATTGCGTGGGCTAAGCGGCGGATGCAAGACGACCCCAATTTTAAGGTTGTGGTCATGAGTGCCACCCTAGAGCGTGACCGTTTGGCACGGTTTTTTCATACGAAGGCAGTTATAAGCGTACCTGGGCGCACGTACGATGTTGCGTGGCATAAAAGTGACAACCTGGTAGAGCAATTACATCAAGCTATAAACAATAAAACGCCAAAAAACGTTTTAGTATTTTTGCCTGGTAAGGCGGAGATAGAGGCGGTTAAAGAGATAATACAACCAGAAGCCTTGAAAAAAGGTATGCCTATCATTCCACTGCATAGTCAGTTAGAACTAGAAGACCAACAAAAAGCTTTTGCCCATTATCCTAGTGGGAAGATTATTCTCTCTACTAATATTGCCCAAACTAGTATTACGATTGATGATATAGATCTAGTCATAGATAGTGGGTTGGAACGACGAATAGAAGTGAGAGACGGGGTAGAGGGTCTGTTCATAGGTGAGATTTCCCAGTCTGATATCAAGCAGCGTGCTGGCCGGGCAGGCCGGACTAAAAAAGGTGATTATTATCTTGCAAAGCTAGATGAGATGCCTTCTACAAATTTCGATAAACGTCCTGAGTTTGGCAAACCAGAGATTCTACGTACTCATATTGACCGTGTAGTATTACGGTTAGCTAATATAGAACTAGACATTGAGCAATTAGACTTCTTTCATAATCCAAGCACACAGGCTATTAAGCAGGCTAAGCGCACCCTAAAGGCTTTAGGTGCCTTAACGCCAAGCGGCCAAGTTACGAAAATTGGTAAAAAGATGGAGCGCTTTCCGTTGTCCTCTAGTTATGCCCGCATGATGGTCCAGGCTGAGACAGAGAGCACAGAGGTTCAAACACATTTAGCCACTATCATTGCCCTGCAAGAAGTGGGCGGTATCGTCAGAGGGAGCCTACGTTATAGTGGTTGGAAGAAATACACACACCAGACCAAATCAGATTTATTAGCGCAATATGATGTGTGGCGGTCGTTAGGGCAAATTAACGAAGAAGACTATGAGGAGTTAGGTATAATTGCTAAGAATATTGAAAAAGCCCAAACTGTAATTGAACGGCTAGAGAAAGATTTGAATTTAATTCCGGCAGCCAACCTTAAGCGGGCCACCAAGGAAGAGAATATTATAATTAGTAAGTGCATTGTGGCTGGCAAGATAGACCAGCTGTGGCAGCCAATTAACCGGTATGGCGGTGTAGCACACTTGTTTCATCATCAGAAAAGAGAAATATCTAGTGGTAGTATAGTGAGGCGACCAGACCTAATGGTTGGCACACCGTTTAACCTAGAGGTTCCTAGCCCTACTGGGTCTTTAAAAACATTAGAGCTCCTCAACGACATTACCGCTGTTGACCCACTTTGGTTGCCAGACTTAGCTCCTAGTTTATTCATTAGACAAAGAAATAAAGTATTATATAAAAAAGGTCACAAACGCTTACGTTTATTTGCCGAAAAAGCTAGGCAGGACAAAAATTATGGTAATAATGCTTCCCACAGGGAGAAGCACAAGAAGAAGCGGCTATCAAGAAGCTACCGAAAGCGTTATGGCCGCAAAAAGTTTTAGAATAAATGCTATAATTAAAACCAGATATGTCTAGAATTAGTGAACACTTTTATATAAATTACATTAAGCCAATTTTATTTAAAATGAAACCCGACCAGGCACATAATGTCATTATTTCTATGATGAATAAAGCCGGTCATGTTCACGCACTACGCGGCTTAGCTAAGGCTTTGTATGGTAAAAAATATAAGGAGCTAGAAACTAGTCTCGAAGGCATAAAGTTTGACTCACCGGTAGGCTTGTCGGCTGGTTTGGACAAAAACGGTCAAATTGTTCCTATAATTAGTGCCCTTGGCTTTGGTTTTAGCGAGGTGGGTTCTGTTACAGCCGAACCGTGCATTGGCAATCCGCGCCCTTGGTTTCATCGTTTACCTAATAGCCAATCGTTAGTGGTCCATGCAGGGCTAGCTAATGAGGGCGTGGTGCAGGTATTAAAAAATGTTAATAGGGGTAAAGCATTTATACCAAAAGGTTTCCCAATTATTTTGTCTGTAGCTAAAAATAATAGCCCAGATGTTGTAAGTTGTCAGGAGGGAATAGCCGACTACTTAGAAAGTATTAAGTTAGCCCAAAAAGACCCTTTAATTAAAATGATAGAAATTAATATATCATGCCCTAATGCGTATGGTGGAGAGCAGTTTACTAATGTAGAAACGTTTACCAAATTAGTCAAGGCAATTAGTAAATTAAAAGTGGAAAAACCATTAATTGTAAAAATGCCAAGCAGCCTTGAATTCTCGGTGTTTAAACAATTAATAGATGTGGCACTTGCACATGATATTAAAATCTTTGCTATCTCAAACCTATTAAAAGACCGCTCTTTAATTACTAAAGATGAATTACCCGACCATATCAAAGGGGGCCTTAGTGGCAAGCCGCTCCAGCAGCTTAGTGATCAACTTATAGAGCGGACCTATAAAGAATTCGGCGAAAAGGTCATTATTATCGGCATAGGGGGCATTTTTACAGCTAAGGATGCCTACCAAAAAATAAAGCTGGGGGCAAGCTATGTAGAGCTAATTACTGGTATGATATATGGTGGCCCACAAGTAGTCGCCCAAATTAATAAAGATCTAGTTAAGCTCTTAGCGGCCGATGGCTACAAAAACATTAAAGAAGCGGTAGGGAAGGGTGTCAAATAATAAGTATGCACTAGAGGGGCAGCAAAAAGTCAGAGAGTTTTTTGCTAAGCGTCCACGCACTACTTATGAGGATGAAGATGTAATATTTGCACCCTGCGCCAAAGACGCTTTAAGTACGGTATGTTATTTGGAAAGAGGGCGGGTAATTCAATATGCAACTAATAAAAAAGATGAAAAAACTATTTTAAATATCTTTAAAGAAGGGGCTTTTTTCCCCATAAACCACGCTTTAGGCCAGACAGACGTTAAGCACTTTTACGCGGCTGATGGGCCAGTTATGGTGCGCCATGCCTCTAGTAGTGAAGTAGTTAGTTTTGTTGAAACTAATAGTGTCGTTCTTTTAGACTTAATGACACGAGTCTCCATAGGTATGGAGGGTCTATATGAGCGCTTCAAGCTAGCCTTAAGCGGCAACCTGGAGGCGCGCATTATGAATGAGCTGTACCTCTTCGCCGAACGCTTCGGCTATCGTGACGAGGGGGATGGCTATATGGCAATTAGCACCCCTTTAACTATGAAGAGGCTATCGGAGTTAGTGGGCGCTAGCCGAGAAGCTACTAGTCGGGTGGTTAAAAGATTACAAGAAGATGGTAGGCTACAGCGCACTGGCAAAAACTACAAAATAGCCAGGCCATAGTTACGGCCATTACACCAGTTAACTGCCATAAATATGTTATAATTATATTTATATGTTAGATATTCAATATATTAGAGAAAATCCCCAATTAGTCCAGGATGATGCGCAAAAAAAAGGTTATACAGTTTCTATAAAAGAACTACTAAAATTAGATGAAGAAAGGCGTAATCTTAAAACTCAGATTGATGAACTACGGGCAGCTCGTAATAAGATAAACGCTGAAATTAAACAAGCTAAAAATAAGCCAACTGCCGTGCAGATTGAACAAACTAAGGCTTTAAAAGCGGACTTAACTGCCATAGAGGAGCAGTTTTATACGGTTCAAGATAGGTATGATGAGCTCTTGCAGGCGGTCCCTAACACTCTTGGAGAGGATGTACCGCTTGGTGGTGAAAAAGACAGTGTACAAATTAAGGCTTGGGGTAAAAAGAAAGATACTGCTGTGGACCATTTAGAATACATGACTAACCGGCAATGGCTAGATTTTGAACGTGGTGCAAAAGTGTCGGGCGCAAAGTTTTACTTTTTGAAAGGTGATGGAGCCCTGTTAGAAAATGCCGTTTATCAATATGCGTTAAACAAACTTTTAGCAGAGGGCTTTGAGCTGTTAACTGTACCACACATGGTGACCGAAAGGATAGGTTATGGTGCTGGTTTTGCACCAAAGAGTAGTCAGGAGAGTAATGAATACTACGTTAATAATGACCTTATGCTTATTGGCACAGCGGAGGCGCCGCTAACTGGGTTTCATGCGGATGAAATTATCTCAGAAGCAGACCTGCCGCTAAAGTATATTGGCTACAGTCCATGCTATAGAAGGGAGGCCGGGGCCTATGGCAAGCACTCGCGCGGCCTCTTTAGGGTGCATCAGTTTAATAAACTTGAAATGTACGCCTATACAGTTAAAGAAGATAGCAAGAGGATGCACGAAGAGCTTTTAGGCTATGAAGAGCAAATTTGGCAAGATTTGAATATTCCGTATCGCGTAGTTAATATTGCCGCAGGGGACCTTGGTGCACCGGCCGCTAAGAAGTATGATATAGAGTATTGGTCGCCAGCCGATAGCGAATATCGTGAACTAACCAGCTGCTCCAACTGTACCGACTTTCAGGCCCGTAATTTAAATATTAGGGTCAAACGTAATGACGGCACTATCGAAATGATCCACACACTCAATGGTACGGTGGTGTCTTTAGCTAGGACCTTAATTGCTATAGTGGAGAATTACCAGCAGCCAGACGGTACGTTTATAGTGCCAGAAGTATTACGGCCATACATGGCGGGACGTGATATAATATAAACTAGAAGAAAGAACATAAACTAAGACATATTGGGGGAAGAATGAGTCAACTAGTTTCCATTACAAATTTAAACACTGAAATAGATAGCTCTACAGCAGAATACATAACAGAAAAAGTAAAAAAACTTTACCGTTATATTCCTCGTGATTCACGCGAGGGCACACGCTTTGATGTTAAGCTTAAAGACATAGATGAAACCACAGACCATAAGGTGCAGCTAGAGCTTATTTTAAGTATGCCAGAAAAGACCATTAGTGCTAGCAGTAAGGCTATGACATTTAAAGCGGCTGTAGACAATGTGGAAGAAAAGATGGAAGGGCAGCTAAGGCGCTATAAAACGGAAATGGAAAACCGTACAAAAAAAGGTGGTTTATTACGGCGCTTTAAACGCCAAGCCACTACTGAATAACAAGAAGATACTTTAATTACCTGGGAGTAAAAACATATGGCAATAACAAGGCAAAAAGCGCTAAGTAAGGTATTTGGCGACCCACAAAAAAAGACTCTAAAAAAGCTCTACAAGCGGGTGGATGAAATTAATGAATTAGCCCCTAAGTATGAAAAAATGACTAAACAGGAGCTCCAAGCGCAAACCGCTAAATTAAAACAACGGCTTGGACAAAAAAGTGTCACTTTGGACACTATCCTGCCCGAAGCTTTCGCTTTAGTGCGTGAGGCTAGTAGTCGTGTGCTTGGCATGAAACATTTTGATGTGCAGTTAATTGGCGGCATGGTGCTACATGAAGGTAATGTGGCAGAGATGAAGACTGGTGAAGGGAAAACTTTGGTAGCCACATTGCCAGCTTTTCTAAATGCCTTAAGCGGCAATGGTGTTCACATTGTTACCGTTAACGACTACTTGGCGCAGCGTGATGCCGACTGGATGGGTGAACTGTACCACTTTTTAGGAATATCAACTGGTGTAATCATTAACGAAGCTTCTTTTGTTTATGACCCAGAATTTGAGCTACCATCGCAAGACGGTTCAAAGACGCGCCACCTGCGGCCAGCTACTCGTAAAGAAGCCTACCAGGCAGATATAACTTACGGCACTAACAATGAGTATGGCTTTGATTACTTGCGTGACAATATGGTTAACGATGTCGAGTCGTTGCGCCAACGCGCATTAAGTTTTGCTATCGTGGATGAGGTTGACTCTATCCTGATAGACGAAGCCCGTACACCATTGATAATTTCGGCGCCAGCTTCTGAGAACCCAGAAAGTTATTATCAATACGCCAAAATTGCTGCGCGTCTAACCAACGAAGACTACGAGGTTGATGAAAAGCACCGTAAAGTTGCGCTAACTGACAAGGGTGTAGACAAGGTAGAAAAATTATTAGGTATCAAAAACTTATTTAGCCCAAGGCACATCAAGGCAGTTTACCACGTAGACCAGGCGCTTAAAGCACAAACCATATTTAAGCGTGATAAAGATTATGTGGTAACCAACAGCGGAGAAATTGTGATTGTAGATGAGTTTACCGGCCGTTTAATGCAGGGGCGCCGTTATAACGAAGGGCTACACCAGGCCATAGAGGCAAAAGAAGGCGTTACCGTCCTCCAAGAAAGTATGACTCTGGCCACCATCTCTTTTCAAAACTTTTTCCGTCTTTATGACAAGCTTTCCGGTATGACCGGTACTGCTTATACAGAAGCAGAAGAGTTTCAGCAAATTTATAGCTTAGATGTTATTCAAATACCATCTAATCGTCCTTTAGCCCGGCAAGACCATACCGACCTAATTTATAAAACTGAAAAAAGTAAATTAAAAGCGGTGGCACAAGCTATTAAGGCGCATCATGAAGCGGGTCGTCCCGTGCTAGTAGGTTCTGCCTCCATTGCCAAAAATGAATTAATTGCGCAGTGGCTAGACAAAGAGGGTGTACCTTATGAAATTTTAAATGCTAAAAATAATGAGCGTGAAGCGGCTATTATTGAAAAAGCGGGCGAAGTGGGTGCCGTAACTTTAGCTACTAACATTGCTGGTCGTGGTACCGATATTAAATTAGGAAAAGGTGTTAAAGAGTTGGGTGGCTTGGTGGTTATTGGCTCAGAACGGCATGAATCACGACGAATAGATAATCAGCTACGAGGGCGTGGTGGACGTCAAGGCGACCCTGGAGAGAGCCAGTTTTACGTCTCAGCGGAAGATGACTTAATGCGGATTTTCCAAGGTGACAGAATTGGGCCGTTACTAGACCGTTTAGGCGTACCAGATGATATGCCCATCCAGCATAAATCGGTTTCTAAAACTTTAGAAAACGCCCAAAAAAGGGTGGAGGGCTTTAATTTTGACACCCGCAAAAGTGTGGTCCAGTATGACAATGTGATCAACAGGCACCGTAAAGTAGTTTATGCAATGCGTCGCAAAATTTTGCACGGTGATGACATTGGTTATGAGGTAAAGCGTTTAATAAACAATAAAGTGCGGGCTTTGGTTAAGCTACCCGCCAAGAACAACCCCACTTTTGAAACCGACTTCGTAGAGATTTTCCCGCTCGACCAGGAGGAGATTAAGCGTCTTGGCGAAATATCTAAGGATAAAATACGTATAAAAGAAGCTACGCAAGCAGTAAAGAAGTTTTACAATAAAAAAGAAGCTGAACTAGGTAAAGATGTTTTAGCTAAGGTGGAGCGTGAAGTTTATATGCAAATTTTAGATACGCTGTGGATGCAACACTTAGAAAACATGGATCATTTACGAGAGGGTATTCATTGGCGTAGCGTTGGGCAGAGAGACCCGTTAGTAGAGTACCGGGCCGAGTCGCAAAAATTATTCGATAGTTTACAAAATACCCTACGTGACGAAGTGTTACGGGCGGTAATGAATGTTAAAGAGAAAGATATTGTTACTGTAAAAGAAGAGGAGCACGTCACTGAATTAACGAAAATGGCGGAAAATGCGGTGGAGCGTGGTGTGAATGAAGTAACGAATGCCCCAGAGGCAATGGATGATGAATTTAGTGTGAGGAAAACTACAGCCAATAAAGAGGCTCAGAAAAAGAATGTAGCCCGCAAGAAGAAAAAAGCACAAAGGCAGAACCGCAAGAAGAGTCGTCGCTAAAATGAATCATACAGTAGAAGAGGTCCGGCTTAAAAATGGCGCTAAAGGCTTGCTCATAGATATTCCAGGCGCTACAGTCATGAACATGCAGTTTCAGTTTAGGGCTGGTAACCGTTATGCCAAAAGCCAAGACATTGAGCAAGTAGCGCACATTATGGAGCATATGGCTTTTGGCGCTAATAAGCGCTTTAAAAATGAACATGATTTTGAGGTAGAGTTTAGTAAAAACGGTGCCTATCGGAACGCCTACACCAACGACCTGTCTATGGTTTATGAGGCAGACTGCGCCGATTTTGAATGGGACCGGATATTGGATCTACAAAAGCTATCTATTTGCGCCCCGCGCTTCAATGAGGAAGAGTTGAAATCTGAAAAAGGCAATGTTAGGGGGGAACTAACTAATTACTTGAATGACCACTATAGGGTTTTATACCCCCGTGTTCAACAGCTTTTAGGCGAAGACACGCTCACTTATCGACAGTCATTAGCTACGATTAATAACGTTACCTTAAAAGATATTAAAGAACACCACAAGCGCACGCACACTACACAGAATATGCGTTTTGTTATTGCGGGTAATTTAAAGGGGCGAAAAGCCGAGATTAAGAGACAACTAGAAAGTTTTGACTTACCGGAAGGTGAGCGACTAGAGGCGCCTTATGACGAGCTTCATGGTGCCGACCCTGCTTTGATTAGGCGTAAAAGTGCCACAAACCTTACTTTTGGCCTGTTTCTGACAGTTCCAGAGGTAATATCCGACAAAGAATTAAGTGCTATGAGCTATCTAAACCATATCTTAACTGGTACCATGTATTCACGTATTTTTGGACAAGCACGCCGTAAAGGTCTTGCCTATAATATCTCTAGTTTTACGGGCATAGGCGCCAACGAAACAACTTGGGAGATTACCGGGCAGGTCAACCATGACACAGCCCAGGACGTTTTTAAAATAATAGCCACAGAATTAGGTTGTATTTTAAACAACACCATTAAAGAGGCTGAACTAGACTCAACTAAGTCTTTTGCCATGGGCCGCTACCAAATGGGAGCGCAAACCGTCGCGCAAATAAGCAATTTTTATATTAGTCGTTATTTTTCTGATGGCTACGTGCGTGATTATAGTAGTGTGCCAGCCCAAATTAAGGCTATGAGTATAGGCGATATCATAAATGTCTCGAGACGTTTTTTTAACGAAAATATATGGGTCCTAGCTGGGGTTAGTAGCGGTGATCGCAGTGAAATGTTTCAATTAGCAGAAAACCTCAAGCCATTGTTTGATAATAAAAAAGGAGAGTAGGATGAAGATTGCGATTGCCGGCTTTGGGGTGGAGGGGCAGGCCAGCTATAACTACTACTCAAGCCAGGACGGTTCACAGATAACTATCGTTGACCAAAAAATCCCTGATAATTTACCACAAGGAGTCAGGACGATTATTGGAGAAGACGCTTTCTCAAACCTTAATGGCTTTGATCTAGTTCTTCGCAGCCCTGGTATTCCTCTTAATAAACTTAAAACAGACGGTAAGGTGTGGAGCGCTACCAATGAATTTTTTAAACAAACACCCGCACCAATTATTGGGGTCACCGGCACTAAAGGAAAAGGCACAGTGTCTAGTTTAATAACTAGTATATTGCAAAAAGCGGGTAAAAAAGTTTGGTTGGTTGGCAACATAGGGCTGGCCGCATTAGAAGTTTTGCCAGACATCACTCCGCAAGATATCGTGGTTTATGAACTGTCTAGCTTCCAGCTATGGGATATTGAATATTCGCCCCAAACTGCAGTAGTGCTGTTTTTAGAACCGGAGCATTTGAATATACATAAGGATGAAAATTGTTACTATCAGGCAAAAGCTAATATTTTTAAACACCAAACTAAAGAAAACGGGTTAGTGTATTTTAAAGATAATACGCAACTAAGTCTTCAGGACTCTCCCGCCAAAAAGTATCCTTTTAGGGACAAAAGGTATGCTCACATACAAGATGATTGTTTTTATTACAACAATATAATGATAGGTCCAATTTCTTCCTTCAAGTTGCTTGGAGAGCATAATTTGGATAATGCCTGTGCCGCAATTAATGCTGTATGGCCGTATACCCAAAATATAGAGGCAATTCATGAGGGGTTAATTTCCTTCAAAGGCTTGCCTCACCGCTTACATAAAGTAAAAACTGTAAATGGGGTGCACTATTATGATGACAGTATTGCCACTACACCGGCGGCTACCATAGCTGCCCTAAAGGCTTTAATGGGGCCAAAATATTTAATTTTGGGGGGTGGCGGAAAGGGTGGTTCTTATAACCAATTGGCTAACGCCATCGCTAAAGACGATATTAAAAAAGTTTATTTAACAGGAGATGAAGCGCAGCAACTAGCGGCTGCCCTACAAACGGAAGGCTTCACAAATTTGGAAATAGTAGGGCCTTCAACTACCATGGCTAGTTTGGTAGAGAAAATCCATACTGAAGCAAAAAACGGCGACACTGTCTTACTAAGCCCGGCAGCTACTAGTTTTGGTTTGTTCAAAAACTACATTGACCGCGGTAATCAATATATTCATGCTGTAGAAGGGTTAGTTGATTAATGCAGCCGCTTAAAAAAAGAGTGGATAAGCTAAGTACGGCAGTTGCAGCGGCCATTCAAACCCTTAACTTAGAGCAGCTAAATAAAGAAATTAGCGCCCTGGAAGAGGAGACTAACTCGTCGCAAATATGGAATAACCCCACCCATGCTCAAAATAAACTCAAAGAACTGGCTGCATTAAAACAAATAGTTGAGCCGTGGCAGGTTTTAACAGCCCAACTAACAGACATTCACGAGCTTCTGGAGCTGGATGACGCATCGCTCTTAGCTGAGTTTGAGACGCAAGTAGCAGCCCTGGAAGAAACCTATGAGAAACAAAGGGTACAGCTTTTATTTACTGGCGAATACGATACGCACCCGGCTATTGTAAGAATTACCGCTGGCGCTGGTGGCACAGATGCCCAAGATTGGGCCGAGATGCTAGAAAGAATGTACATAAGGTATAGTGAAAAACTAGGGGCTAATGTGACAACTCTTACACGAGCGGTGGGCGATGAGGCTGGTATAAAAACCACCGTGCTTGAAGTGGACGCGCCTTATGCCTATGGTAAGCTTAAAAGCGAGCATGGCGTACATCGCCTTGTCCGCTTAAGTCCATTTAATAGTGACAACCTTCGCCATACAAGTTTTGCCCAGGTAGAAGTGCTTCCGAAAATTGCTGACCCTAAAGAAATAAAAATCGCCGATAAAGATTTGAAGATTGATGTCTATAGAGCTGGAGGGCATGGCGGGCAAAGTGTCAATACAACAGATAGTGCGGTGCGAGTAACTCATCAGCCAACTGGGATAGTGGTAGCTATCCAGAATGAACGTTCACAACTACAGAATAAAGAGACAGCTCTTAAAATTTTGTCGTCTAAGCTAATGCAACTCAAGCTAGAGCAGCATGCCAAAAATTTAGAGGAGCTTCAAGCAGGCGAAAGTGCTACTTGGGGCGCACAAATACGTAACTATGTTCTTCACCCGTACTCTTTAGTAAAAGATACACGTACAAAGCATGAAAACAAAGACCCACAGGCAGTGTTAGATGGAGACATAGAAAGCTTTGTTGAAGCTTATTTAAAAGAGTCATATACCAGTTAAAGAAAGCTTACCAACAGTTAAAATTTGAAACCAGCTATCCCTACGGGCGCTCATGTTTCAAATTCTAATGTTGGTAAGCTTTCCCTATACAACTTAATGCTTATGCTATAATAAAACCATGAATAAATTTAATATACATCGTAATCAAGGTTTCACAATCATAGAGTTATTAATCGTAATAGTAATAATTGGTATATTAGTAGCTATTGTTAGCCTGTCATATAATAACATTACAGATAATGTACAAGATAAAGCTGTCCAAGCAGACCTAAGGCAGGTAGGGACAGCTAGCCAGCTATCAAAAGCAAAGGGAGAGCTATCTACTTCATATGAAGATCAAGGCCAATGGCTAGAAGAAAACTATAAAATGTCCCAAGGACGCCTCCCATCTAGTAGCCCTTACGCAGCCGTTGCACATGTTGAAACCACTGACTACCCGTCTTATGACCCAATAGGTTGGCGAATTGCAACATTAAGTAAATCTGGTAATGTCTTTATATTGGAAGCCGATGGCACTATAACAGAACATGATGAAGAGTGGGAGATAAAGCCAGAAGGTTGTGGGTCTACATCATCTCCCCTTGGAGAAAGCTTACATGGTATTTGGGTTTATAAAATAGAAACAAGTAGCTGGGTACCAGCCTATGAAGAGGGGTTATCATGGCCATGTTAACTGTTACGCTCTTTCATAAATAAAAAACAATAATATGAGTTTATTCCAAGTAAAAAATAACCAAGCTACACGCGTTAACCACAGCTTAGTAAAAACAACCGCAAAATTGTAGAACGTAATATAAAAATGTATAATAGAATATAAGAAACGTCAAAATAAAAATGTTATTAACTAAGGTCTATTCTACTTACGCTGTCCATGGGGTGGTAAGAAGCAGTTACTATGTGGCTTAAGGTCTGGCTTATTAAGAGTTGTAGCAGGTGGAAGTGTTTCAAATTTACCTAAAGCTTCTTTATAAAGCCTGTCTAGATCATAATTGTCAGGACACAGCGTCGTAACATAACCACTATGCGGTTTTAGGGGGGTAATTTTGTAAGTGAAGACACACTAGCGTCCTCCAAAATATAGGAACACAGGCTTTATGAGCCTCTAAGACCACATTCTCTTATTGAGAAGAAAGAGCCTGTACCGTGCATTTAACACTATAGTAGTGGCGATTAGTATGAACCTGGGTGTTCATCTGTTAAGAAGAAGTGCGGTTCTACATCACGCAAGAGTTTAAAGCTATATACAGCACGAAAGATAAGGAGAGTTGTTATGTACGTAGTGGGAGTTCCACCAATGATGCAGGTATAAGAGGGGCAATAGCAGGTATGAGAGGTATTGCTGAAAAGCTTTAGATCTAAAGCTCAACCCGTAAATTAGTTGATTTTGAAATAACCTAATTAGAATTATAGCTATATATAAAAGCATTAGGCAAAGAACCCTGTAAACCTTAAAATCTAAAACATGAGCGCCCGGTAGGGATAGCTGGTTTTAGATTTTAATGGTTTAAGGGTTCGGTTGTAGGAATTTAAATTATATTCTTTAGGTTTTATTAAAAAAATAACCGCAAGGGGTAGAATAAGAGTTTTTGATGCTCAAATTCTACCACCTTACGGCTGCTTAGTATTTTGTGCGCTAGCTGTGTCGCCGAGTGCGAAATTACTGCTTAAGTAGTGCCATTCATGTCCACGGGCGTGTAAGCACGCCTAAGTGCTTTCATAAATAGCTGCAAAAGAGCGCTGTCTTCACATTGGCCGTTGTTGTAGAAAAGTAAACTTCCTACATTTTCGGCGTTCTGCGTGAAGCCAGTATGCTCCCATTCAAGCCGATGGGCCCAATTATTGCAGCCCTCACATGCGATGGAAACCTTAGAAACACTGTTGCAGTGAAACTTTAAGTAGCCATGTATTGCCTCATCAACAAATATGAACCCATTACCAATAACCTCTGGATCTTTAAGGGTTTCCACAAACATGTGGTTGTAATCTGTTGAAGGTAGTTGCGCGTTATACTCAGAAACACTATTAAAGCCACAGTCTTTTAACATTTGGTCTAAAGGATTGTTTGGGAAATGTGAATAATCCCGCAAACATTGATTGTAGAAAAATCCTTTTACTAAATTGCTTAAGTCTTCAGCCTTAACCCCTTTCTTTATAGTTGTAATATTGTGTTTAATCATAATGATCCTCCTCTCCGGAGAGCTAAAAGGGGCTCGACTTGTTCGAACCCACAATTCACATAGTTTTTATTTTGTATAAATAGCAAAAACTAGGTATGTGGGCTCGAATGCAGCTTTTAAGATAGCTAGCGTAAAATATTAAGGTACCAAGCCCCTTGCAGGGGCTATAGTAACTACAGTAAACCATAGTTTAGTTAAAATGTCAAATATGGTTTAAAGTTTCATCCCCTAAAGCCGTAGCCACGCATGGTTTGATAAGTTAGTGGGCCCACAAGGCCATCAGTGGCGCCACTATAATGACCATTCAGCTTGGAGCGCTGCTGGAACTCTTTAATAACTTGGGTGGTGACAGGGCCATAGTGGTCACCCAGCACTGTAGGTGGTGCATAAAGTGGATAGGTGATGCGCAGCCAGTAATTCATTTTGGCGATATTAAATCCATAATCACCAGGCATAAAATAACCGCGGGCTGGCAGGAATGGGTGGCTAGTGGTGCCAGTTTGCTTTGCAGCTACCTTAGGCGCGTTGGGCTCCTGTAATTTTGCCGCTGCCTCTTTATAAAGACGGTTAAGGTTATAGTTACCAGGGCATTCGGTCGCAACATAATCCCTATGTGGCTTTAATGGCAATTTTGTACCGTGGTGCTGCCAAATTTTTGCTATAACTTCTGCAGCCACATCGTAATCCTCATCCCGGCAGCGGGGGTCCAGCTCCAGCCCAATACTAAACGGGTTGGCCTGTTTGGCATGCCAGGCGGTGTCCTTATTATTTACTAAGTGATAAACTTCCCGGTTGGTGCCACTAATAACATAATGGGCAGACACCCGGCTTTGTGGTTTATTAACAAGCGGATTGCATAAATGATCTACTACATTTTTTATGGAAGGGTTAGCTTTGGGGTCACCCCACCAGTGAATGACAATTTCTTTTATGGGTTGGCTGCGCCCTCTAGTAAAATTAGGACTATTTATATGTGTAAAGTAATTATATGCCATTAGTATTATTGTAGCACTTATACCATATAGCTTCTGCTATAATATAAATAAGCTAAAGGAAGGTTTTATGGCACAAATTTTAGGAGTATATGCAGACAGGGTAGAAGTAGGGAATGACCAGGGGGCAGTAAAAAGTGTACCTATTGGGGCAATTCGTTACGCAAACCCGCAAGTAGGAGACCAGGTAAAGGTCTATATAAAGGATGAGCAGCCAGTGGTTGTTTTAGATGAAAGTGTAGCCCCGGCACCACAACAAGTGCAACAGCCACAAGCCGCACAACACATTGCACAGGAGGACAGTGACCATCCGGATAGGCGTAAAATTGATAAGGTGCTTTATATAGTTATTGTGCTTTTTCTGGGGATGCTTGGTGTGCACAGATTCATGCGTGGGCAGGTAGGTATCGGCATTCTAATGCTACTTACTGCCTGGTTAACACTTGGTATATGGCCACTTATAGACTTAATAATTGGACTTACCAAGCTTTCTAGCTATGAGGGTAAAAACTTTATATTTACGCCAGATGGCCGCTGGACAAAATAAAGTACGCAAAGCACCATGCTGGCATCTAGATTTTTGTGACTGGGCGCCCCGCAAGGGGATAGCCGGAACAAAAATTAGATGGCCAGGTGGTGCTATATCTTTATATCTATAAGACCTACATTGCAAATGTAGGGATATACCTTTATATCTATAGGGCTTGCACTATAAATATGAGGGTTCACACTATCTAACTTATGCTATAATATATTAAAGATGATTCTTTTAGATAGGGTAACAAAATCATATGGC
>CAYFUI010000013.1:0-15665 GCA_964346445.1 uncultured Candidatus Saccharibacteria bacterium
CAATTGCAATTTATCGTAAAATGTGGTAAAATAGTAATAGTGAGACAATTCACTACCTTCGCCTTTGGCGATGTACTTTTAGAGCAAGGATGAGAAATGGACGAAAAGTTTAAGTACATGGGCTGGGATGGCTCAACGAAACTCCTACAGGACACGTGCATTCAACCCCAAGGTTTGTTGCAAGCTTTGGAGAAATTCTTCGACAACCGGCAGCAGGCACGTGAAGTCTTGGACAGCAACGGGCTGGAGCGCTACCAAAAGGCAGTTGTTTACCCGCTTAGGCAAGACATTGAAGGCGCCTTCTGCGCTGAAGGGCAGCCCGGACCACAATTGTTCCTGATAGCCACAGACAATTTCTGGGCTGTCCTACATGTGGTTAGCGCGCTACGAAACTCCTACACGGAAGTCTTCACCACAAGCCTTCTGGATGAAGCGATAGCCATCATCTTGGAGTTAATTGTTGACGAAGTCAACATGCAGGCTCTTAGGGGCGAAGTAGAGGGCCTGGTCTTGGACAAGCTCCTGTGCAATTAGCACACCTCCTACCCTCTAAAAAATCCCCCATCAATTACTTGATGGGGGTCTTTCTTTTATGTGTGCTTCTTTAGCTTATTTTTTACCGCTACCTAGAAGTACTTTAACATCTTTACGAATTTGGAATGCGTAAGCAATGTTTACGACACCGTGTACAAGTGCGTATAGTCCAAGCACCCATACGAAGGCTAGGGCAGCTGGTACTGGCCATACCATGATGGTTACAGCAACAATTAGTCCTAGAATACCTGTGATGATCCACATCCAGCGGCCTTCATCTTTGTTTGCATATGATGCAATCACCAAGTCATATAGAGCCTGGATGAAGATTAGGATGGCTAGAAGAATTACTAGAAGCGCTGCGGTAACTAGTGGGTTCTTAAGTAGGAATACACCAATACCAAGGCTTACTAACGCCATTAACACTGAGAGCCACCATAGTGGGTCTTTACCAATGTTAGCCAGTGCATGCACTAGGGCGATAACACCACCAATGATGGTAAATAGGGCTACTAGGAAGACCAAGGTGCTTGCGGTAAGCGCTGGCCAAAGTAGTGCCACGAAACCAAAGACAATTGCTAGTACACCAGAAAGAACTAGGTACCACCAAATTTCTTTTGTAATTTTTTTTGCTTTGTTAAACATTTAACAAACCTCCATTAAATATCTTGTACTTTCATTATATACACTAAATAACACTAGTGCAAGTTACTTAGTTATTGCTACTACTGTTATTGACGTTAAACAGCACACGTAGTACTGAAACGTATAGCCATACAAGTGTTAAAACCACGCCAAATGAAGCATACCATTCAGCTTTTTCTGAAAGTTCGTTTTCAACACCTTGAGTGATTACTTGGTAATCTAAAAATAGGTTTAATGATGCTATTAGCACAATAATTAAACCGGCAATTAACCCCCATGTGCCACTGCTTGCCAAGCCAACAAAGCCAGGCACGAATAGCGAAAGCACCCACTCAACCAGTAGGTAGCCTAGAACACCAAACGAAGCAATGGTAACTACAGACCTAAATTTATCCGTCACCTTTATGACGCCACCAGCGTAAAGCAAGTATGACACCACGGCAATACTAATGGTAATTAAGACAGCTTGGGTAACAATACCGCTCCACATAGCATCAAAAGCTCGTGATATTACACCTAAGTAAAAACCTTCTATTACGGCATAAAGCATTACAGAAATTAAACTAGGTTTAATAGCGGCCCAAAAGCCAACAATAAAAATTAATATCATGCCACCCCATAACATTCTGGTACTGGCTGCTTCTAACAGGTTTGGTAATGATAACCAACCCCATACACCAGCGGCAATTAAAACAGCCAAGGTAAGGCCAAGCTTTGCCAGCGTACCCCCCATAGTCATTACGCCAGCCTTATTTCCACCAGCAAACCGTTCCATTTGGTTTGTGGAAAGTGCTGGATTTGCTGCTACGTCCATATTTTTCTCCTTCTCCTTTAATTTATTTAGTTAAATATATGAGATTATTCGAAATTATTCTTCTGAAATTGGCTCAACATTTTCTATTTGTGCACTAACTACCTTACCGTCTTTAATTGTCACATTAACCCGCCCATTAACTAGGTCCATTGTCATAGGTAGGGGTTTACCATCACGTTCAACTACCCTAAGCGGTACGTTATTCTCCTTGGCTTTAGCCTCCGCCTGTTCTTCTGTTAAGCCTATATATGACTGCTCTTCAGCCTTAAGCCGGGTGGCATTATCACGGCGCCCTTTACGGTTTTTCCAAAAATTCTCCCTAATAATATCACCTCCTCTACTAAAATCACGCTCAAAGAACTTTGTATCACCCACTTCACAGGTTTTTCCACCTACCGTGTTTGCACTGTCTTCGTTTACAGTACTGCCTGGCGCATCTACACACTCACTAAAGTTAGTTACCACCAATGGTTTTTGCCCTGCTAAAAGTGCTATTGTAATTGCAAATAAGAAAATTATAGCGGCCTGGATGCCAATAATAATATGGGCTTTGTCTTTAACCTTTGCTGCAGGGGTAGCGCTAGCTTTAGTGGTGTTTTTGTTTTTTGCTTTTGCCTTTTCTTCCATTTATTTTTACTCCTTTATATTAAAAAATTGGTTGAATAGTTTACCTAAACACTGGTAACTGGCTTGAGCCAGGGTGAGTAAACACCTTGTCGCCTATTTGGCAGCTTCCACCATGTATAGTACCATTTTGGTTCACACAGTCCTGGTAACTAGTTACAACCATTACCTTACGCTCCATGGATAACGTTACACCAATTGCCATAACAAATATTATTATTGCCAGTAGCATAATTGCTAAGCCATGAAGCGGGTGCTGCTTTAGGCTTTTTTTAAATTTATTAATTTCTTCCATAATCTTATTATACCACTATGCTTTCTTTGTAATGGCAACCTTAACCGTATAATGCCTAATAAACTTATCCCATGCTAAGAGTACAGCATATGCAACTAAACTAAACATTAATAAAAGCGTCGCTTGCATATTAAAAGGTTTAATAAATACGCGGAAAATGTTACGTAAAATTGTTTGTTCGGGTGCAGTCTGCCCTACAGCCATTATCACTGGTTCTACTAGCGGCCCCACCACTAGCGCCACAACAGCTGTTGCCGCCACTACAATTAAGCTATAGCGTACTCGTAACAGGCGGTAGTGCTTTTTGGCGCGCATAACCCACCACGCCAAGGCTGCCACAGCTAACACTAAAGAAAGTGGCCCTAACCAGGCTGTCGCTACCACCAGAGCGTGTATATTCGGCATGTTTTGGGTGTCTACGATTACAATCTCGTCAGGAATACTGCTAGTACTTAAGCCGCCCGGCAACTCTTTACCAGTTTTACTAGCCACATTTTGCACCGCCACTAAAGCACCCTTGATACTAGAAAGTTGAAAAACAATTGGCGCTTTCTTTGGTGATGTTATAACTAGCTGGGCTTCACGAGCCACCCTATTGATACTGTTCTCGGCAAATTCTGTTCCTAACAGCCCAGATATCTGTCCCGAAAGTTTATCACCAATCACCATCTTTAAGGCTGGTTGGTTGGCTAGGATAATGGTAGAAACCTGGGTGCCAATAGCTTGACGACTGCTTTCTTGTAAAATAGCTTGAGTCGTCATGGCGGTAAAACGCTCTGTGTTAAAAATATTTCGTTGCAGCCAAAAAGCTGTCATAGAAACCATAATTAAAACGCCTACGATCCCAAAAAATACACCCATTTTAACCGCATACCAGTAGTTCGTTTTCTTGTTCGCTTGTTTTACTTTTACCTTAGAAACCATTTAGCTTCTCCCTTTTATGTATACTTTAATTATACCTGTATAGCCTATAGTATGCCATAATTGACATTTTTTACAAATTTTGGTATAATAGTAAGATTGAACTGGTGAAATCCGCTAGTTTCATTACAAAAAGGAGGGGGAATATGAATAACCGCCATACTTCCTCAATACGTAGCATACTCACAAGGCCTTTTAAGGCGACAGGCCGGCTGGTCCTAGAGCTATTGGACCGCGGTTGTGAAAACGCACTGTTTGGGATTTACATCCAAGAGCCCAAGGCCAAACAGTAGAGTCACTGCTAACGCTCACCCCTTAGTGCAATGTTTTGTCGAGACTACTCCAACTCATTGCCCTAAGGGGTTTTAACTAATGAAAAGCCCCTGATAATTAAATATCAGGGGCAATTCCTTTAACTAGCCTTAGAACGTATAGCGGCGGCATACCTGTAGGGGCGAATGGCAGGGCGAGCGTATATAACACTGCCGTCTTGAGCAACCACATAATGCCCATGCCAATGACCGTCTGGGATACCAATACCTCCAAAGTAGATATGGCGTTCACCATCATCACCTTCAACCACCTTTACACCTTCAGACCAATTAATTTGCTCTTCTGGCACTCCAGCTTTTATAGCAATAAGCCTCTCAAGCGCCGCAACAAGCCGACCTCTTAATTGCAACCGTAAAATATGGTCACGGTAAGAGGCAGTGGCTGCGCTAAAACTAGCCTCTGCCTGTTTAAGTTGCCTTAGCAACTTAACCCTTTCCCTTCTTGCGTTTTCAATAATTTGCTGCTGTTGTTCTAGCAGACTATCAAGACGCGCCAAACGTTTTTCCAACTTTGTTAGCCGCTCTTCGTCAACGTGTATAGCATTTAAAGTGTCTAAGCGTGCAGTCAGCTTTTTGGTGTCATCTTGCAACTTCCCTAAAGCCACAGCTGCTTCATTTTGCACCTCTCGTACTACACCTAACTTACGTTGCACTAGGGTTAAGTGGCGGTATGCCCGGTTGACTGCTTGTTTTAGTTCGTGTGCGGTTGAATCCCACTGCAATGATCTCACTCCTCTCGGTGTGGTTTTTTAGGTTCTTAGGCTGTTAAGGAACTGCTGCTGCCCTTAGGCACAACTAAACCATACTATACCAGAAAATAACAAAAATACAATAGCAAGCCTAGTCGTTGGCTTTTAGTGCTTTTAGCATGTCTACATGACGCAGCTTAAAGTGTGTTGTAATAGACACAATTGTAGTGAATAAAATAGTCCCTAAGGCAGCAAATACATAACCCGGCCACCCTATAACAAACGGAAACGCTAATTGGTCAGAAGACGCCACTTCCAAAATAAACCAGGTTAGCACATTGCCTATTAAGAAACCAAGTAAAATGCCAATAATGGTAAAAATAATACTTTCGCGCACTATATACATGGTTACTTCGTTATTATAAAAACCTAACACCCGTAAGGTCGATAACTCTCGTTGCCTTTCAAGTATATTTATTGCGGTTAGGTTATATAAAACCACAAAAGCTAAAACCCCAGATAGTATTATAAAAATCCAAACAACAGGGCTAATACTTGCAGCCATCCTTTCTTGCTTATCTATCATACTACTGGTTAAAACCACACCAGTTACACCAGGAGTGGCAATTAACTTTTTGGCAAATTGTTGCTCTTTATTGGCACTAACATCTTTTAGCTTAACTAAGAAAGCATTAGTTTCTAGGTGTGAATGGTTTAGCATTTTTTTGGCATAAGCTGTGGCCGTCACTATATAATGACCCATATAGTTTTTCATAACATTAGCCACTTCAAATTTTACTGTTTCGCCGTCTTTGGTAGTAGCTTCTACTTGACTACCCTTCTTTAAGGAAAATAAGTTTGCCAGCTTTTGTCCCACTACCACGCCATTAGTAGGCAACGGTATACTTTCATTTGCGGCAGTTACCATACCAAAATAATTATCTAACTGGGTAGCCTCTAAATCACTAATAACGTATAAATTTGCCACCTGGCTGGGCACTTGCCCCTCTTCTATGGTCAGCTGATCCATATAAAGTGGTAGGAAGCCGGTCACATTAGCCATACTCTTAAATTGGTCTTCTATAATTTGTAACTGCGTAGGCGACAAGCCATTCGTTACAGAAACGATGGCTTGGTACTTTATTGTTTTTTCTATTTCTTTGTTAGCGGTAGCGCTAATTGAATCCCTTAGCCCAAAACCGGCCAGCATTAAGGCGGTACAACCAGCAATACCCAGTATGGTTAAAACCATTCGGGTTTTGTAACGAAAGATATTCCGGTAGGTAATTTTTTGCTTAAAACCTAGCCTATCCCATAGTATTTTAATTTTTTCTAACCAAATAGTTTTACCAACTTTTGGTGCACGCTGGGCTAATAAACTAGTGGGCTTTTCTTGAAGGGTACCATAAAGCGCCATCAAAGCTGCACCTAGAGTTACTAGGACCGTTGCTACTAAAGACAATAAAATAGGGCCGGCATAATAACGAGTGCCATACTGGTCAAAAATATATTGCTCTTTTAGCATGTTGAAGACAGCGTGTGGTAATAAATTCACCCCAATTAAAACGCCCACTCCCCAGCCTAGCAGCCCTACTAGTACGGCAAAGAATATGTACTTTATAATAATTTCCTGGTTTTTATAGCCAAGCGCTTTTAGTGTGCCCATTTCTTGCCTATTTTCTTCAACAAAACGGACCATAGTGGTAAAAGTAATCAGCCCTGCAATAAAGAAGAAGAAAACTGGAAAAACATTACCAATAACGTCTATCCGGCTAGACAGTCCTTCATAGTCACTAAAACCGGGGGCTGTCGTTTTATTTGTAATAATATAATTATTTTTATCGATTACAGCTTCTAATTGTTTGGTTTGTTGCTTAACCGCTTTTTTATAGTCCGCCGCGTTTTTGTTAGTAAGGCTAGGGTAAGTTATAGTGGCCATATTATAAAACGGTAAGTTAAAATTACTGCTTGGCACCATAAAAAAACCGTCTAACTGGCCACTACCAGTTGTGGCGAGCCCCCGTTCGTCATTGGCAATAAAGGTAGGCGAATCTACATAACCTGTAACCACATAACTATCCTCTTTTAGTAGGGGGTGTTTAATGGTAACCGGTTGGTTTAATGGGTAGTGGCTCTTAAGGCGCCTGTCTACTACCACTTCGTTGTCACTAGTGGGTAGGCGCCCTTCCTGGAGCTTTATTTTATTATGGTGAGCGCCAGAATTATAAGAAAATAACTGAATGGTATTATTTTTTTCTTCATCTACAAATGGCAAAGAATAGCTAAATTCTACCTGTGCACCCCCTATATCCTCTATAGCTGCTTTATCTTTAGGGCTAAAACCTTGTGGTGCCATAATATGAATATCCGCTAAATTATGTTTTTTAAAATAATTATCCATGGCAGCATCCAGGTTAGGACCTATGGCTTTAATACCCACAAATAACAAAACTCCCATCATAATGATTAAGATAATGGAAACCATGCGGCCAGGTGTTTTAAAAACTTGGCGAAGCGTGTTCTTTATATAAGTATTTTTAGCCGGCTTTACCATTCAATATCGGCCACGTTTTGTGGGTTTTTATTTATGACAATATCTTTAACCTGGGCATCGTTTATGTGAATAACCTTGTCGGCCATGCCAGCAATGGCACTATTATGTGTAATAATTACAACGGTTTTATGGTGCTTCCTACTAGTGTCCTGGAGTGTTTGCAAAATTTGTTTTCCAGTTTTATAATCCAAGGCCCCAGTTGGTTCATCGCATAATAAAAGTTTGGGGTTTTTAGCAAGCGCCCGGGCAATAGCTACCCGTTGCTGCTCACCCCCAGACAGTTGGGCAGGAAAGTTATTTAACCGCTTAGCTAACCCCACTTGTGCTAGCACAGCTTGCGGGTCGAGGGCATTTGGTGTGACGTCTGTCGCTAGTTCAACATTTTCTTTAGCGGTTAGGTTTTGCACTAAGTTATAAAATTGAAACACAAAACCAACATCGTGCCGCCGGTAACTAGTTAGTTGGCGTTCATTCAATTTTTCAATATGCTTAGAGTCAACTATTACTGCTCCGCTAGTTGGCTTATCCATGCCCCCTAAAATATTAAGAAGGGTAGACTTACCGGCACCACTTGGTCCTAAAATAACCACCAGTTCACCTTCATTTATCGTAAAAGAGATATCCTTGTTAGCTACCACCTTGGCGCCACCGTCTTGATACACCTTGCACTCGTTTTCTACTTTAATAAAAGGTTGTTTTATTTTCTTAGCCATCACTGCTCCTTGTTTGCGGCGCCCTCTAGCTGGGCGTACTGCTGTTTAATGGTGCTCTCTATTTGCGGCTCCATGCTAGGGTTAAAACCACTAAAGGGTTTGTCACCAATAATAAAGAATGGTACCGCTTTCGCACTGTAGTTTAGCTGTTCAGCCTTCTGGTTCATCAATTCTAAGTTGTCTTTATTATTCCACACCTCAAATAAATAAATATCCACCATGTCGCGATACTCTGGCTCCATGCCTTCAAGGTACTGAATGAGCTGTTCACAGTAACCACAACCATTACCCCAAAAAACATACATAGCAACTTTTTCTGGGTTATTTTTAATATTCTTCCTACTAGAAAAACGTGGTAAACGGCTGTCATTAGTAGCTAGTTTGCCCGTGGTGTCTTTTTTTGCTTGTTGTTGACTCTTGCCTTTTTCGTACTGTATATTAAAAAGCCCGAATAAACCAATACCTGCTACGATAACGGCTAATACAATAATAATTTTATATACTTTTTTCATCTTAAAACCTAATATACTGGTCTAGCTTATAAACTACACCGTTTAACTCTACATATAAAGAATATTTACCCCTTAAGCCTTCCGCATTAATATATTTGGTAACCTCTATTCCTTGGCTTTTTTCCTCTTCGGTAAAAATATCCACACACAGTGCCGTGTAAGGTTTTTTACTAACTCTTATATTATATTCTAGTTGCTTTATGCCTTGGGTAAGAATAAGCTTTAGCTTGTCTCCCTGTTTAAACTGGCCAGAAAATACCAAACGGTCATACTCTTTGATAGTCTTTATATTGTGTTCTTTTATAAAGTCTCCAGCCGGCTTAGCCTGCTTGATAAAACCATATTTAGTTTTATTAATTGGTGTTTGCCCTAAACTACCTAATTGCTGGGCGCCAACTGGGCTAAAGTGCTCGTTTGGGGCATAAATAGGCATCTTTTCTACCCGGTAATTATTTGTAGGTAGCTTTATTTCATAAACCACTTCATCATTTAATATTTCCACCGTATCAGAAAGGAGGGTGTCGGCCTTTACTACGCCAGCCGGCACATTTTGCACCTGCCCATCTTTATAAGAAATACCTCCCGAATGCACTAGGTAGTGCCCAGGCCCTAAATAATCTACGTCCGATATGTAAGGCGAGTAAAACCCACTCCCCCTCTCTTTACCGTATTGCCACAACTGCTTAATGGTCATGTCTGTGGTGTTAATTTGGTATAATACCCCACGAGTATAGCTTTGACTGGCTGGTACATACTGGGCTTTATTTTTACTCTTATTATTGCCGTTATCTAAAATAAACACGTAACCTTCGGGCGTAATCATGGCCGCGTGTTGGGCCCATTGCCACTCAAAATCACCAACAGGTGTGAAAAAATATTTATGAAACTCTGGGTCCCAGTTTGTTTTGTCACCAATTATCCAATTAAGCTTGCCGCTTTCATAGTCTATATTTATAACCGCGTCTTTATGCCTGCCAGAAAGAGTTATACTATTAGTTGGCTTGTCATACCAGACCGAGTTATTATGAAACCAGTCATATGCACTCCAATCTTCCATTTGGCCATCGCTGGTATTTAAGATATTTTTTATGTCCCATTCTTTAACAATGTTACCGGTTTTACTATCCACCTCCACAATGACATCCTCCACGGTGCCATGTGGGCTAATAAAATCGTCACTGGCAATTAAAAAATTACCGTTATCTAGCTCAACGTAGTCATGGTGATAACCGCCTGGTAAACTATATTCTTTATAAATCTTTCCTAAAAGGTCCATTTCATACAACCCAGTAGTGTAATACGGTGGGTTAATTAAGCGTTCTGTGCTCATTAGTAGGTGGCCATTTTTTAAGCGCCCAATCTCCCAAGTTGCACTGTCGTTAAGGTACCAACGCACATCCCCGTTCACGTCGTAGGCGGTGGTCTTACCGGTACTGGAAGGTGTAAAAAAGTACAGTTCATTCGTTAACTTTTCTTGTTTAGCCATTAGGCTTTTAGGGATGGCAACGGTTGGTGGTAACGGTCCAGTTTCAATTTGGATTAACTTCGTTTCTTGCCCCACCTGCAGCTTTACATCGGTAACCTGGCCTGCGTATAAGCCATAAACTGGTAGGTAATGCACTTTGCTACTAGGAAAAGTGTGACTAAAAGTGGACAGTTCGTCCTTGCCTATAATTGTCACGGCTGGGGCCACTGCCTTGTCAGTTTCAAACGCAATTAAGGCTGTTAGGGGCGAGTTGTCATAAGGGTCTACAATAATGTTAGGCGAGCTAAAACTATAACCGCGTGCTTCAAACGCTAGTTCTTTTTCGGCTTGTTTACTTATTTTACTTGGGATGGTTTGCACCTGATGACGGCTAAAGCTTATGTTCTCTACAACCAAAAGCAAAATTGCCACACACAGGCCTACAACTACCATAACCATTAAGACTCGGATAAGTAAAATGCTTAATGAAGGTTTAATAATGTTTGAATCTACTTTAGTCATAGCTTGTTATAAATATTATAACAGGTTTTAGATAAAATTTGGATTTGTTAAAAACTGCTGCGGTTGACGGCCGTCTTTCATGGTGATTTTATGCTTAGTGGGATAGCCAAGGGCTGTGTTATTACTAATACAATCTTGGCCACCTAAATAAAAGCCAATGTGAGGGTGCCCTTCATAGACATCCCACACAATTAAATCGCCGGCTTGCGGAGTAGTGGTTGGCTCCCAACCATTATTTGGGGCAGCCCGTAAAGTGCCGGCCACAGTAGCATGAACATCATCTATTAAATTAAATATTTTTAAAATACTAGTAACGGTAAATGCGCAAGAAAGCTCACCATCATTGGTAATCTCTACCTGCTTACCTGTTTCATCCGTCATGTAAAGTTTTTGAAATAACTTAACATTTGGCAGGGCTTTAACCATGGCAAGGTAAGTAGCCTTGGTGGCTGGTGTTAGTTTGGTCATGTTTTTATTGTATATGAAAAGCCCCGTAACTCCTAAAAGTTACGGGGAGACTGGCGGGCACATACCTTATTTAAGGATGGCTCCAGCAGGGAGATTACGCCGAAGGTCTTCAATGTGCGCTTTTTGGACACGCATTTGCTTGCTTATTTCACGCTCGTCTTCTGGGAACTGGGTTAGTAACCCTTTTAAACGGAGCAGCTCTTCGTAAGCGGCCGAAAGCTGCGCATGGTGCGTCACTGCCTCAGCAGAAATTGTAGTTTGCCCTTCGCCTGGCAAATATAGCATTTTGACTCCTTACAGTCGTACATCACAACACGGTGTTATGACTTCCTATATTATACCACAACCTTGTTAAAAATTCAATAACTAAGCACACCACGTCTTACGCTACTGCCCCATAATAGTGGGCAGAATAATGGTGATGATATCTTCATCAATTTGTTCCAACTGGCTGCTTGGCATTTTAGGCTTTCTAGCTTTCATCTACTTTTATATTATACTGGTTTATTAACTCTTTAACAAATATAGATTTATCTTCTTCTTTAGCCGGAGCAATTAAATAAGCATAATTTTTAGTCCGAGTTAGGGCTACATAAAATAGCCGCCGCTCTTCAGCATGCGGAAAAACCTCTTTTTTGCCTAATAATTTACTAATAATCGGGTCATTCGCTAATTGGTTAGGGAAGCCAAACTGGTGGTGTCTTAAGCTTATAATAATTACATTACTGGCCTCCAAGCCCTTAGCCTTATGGACTGTGCAAAATGTAATGGGGGTAGAAGAAAACTGCTTTAAAACAAGCTGACCAGTCTGGCTATTAAAGCTGCTAATTTCTGGTTTCAACTTTCCCGGAATGGGCCGCCCGTCTATGCCTAGTTGGTAAATAATATTAGTAAAATCAAAGTTATGGCGGGCAAGTATTAAGATACTTTTAGTGGCGGCAAATTCTTTAGTAATTTTGTGAATAGCCGTTAAAACAGCTTGCCAAGACTGGCGTGGTTGGTATTCTAATAATTTAATGGGTGTAGCTAGCCGCTTGCTAGACAATGGCTGCTTGGCTATTTGGGCTGGGTTCTTCTTAATAAAATTCGCCGTAATATCTATAAGGCTTTGCGAATTCCTATAAGTACGTTCAATAAAAAGCTGCTGGGCCGGCCCAACATAGCGTTCAAAATTAATAAAAAGGTCTAGATTACTACCAGCAAACCGGTAAATGGCTTGCCAGTCGTCACCTACACACACCAACTTGGCTTGACAAGCCTGACGGATGCTTTGTATTAAATTAAACCTTGCTAAGGAAATATCCTGGTATTCATCCACTAAAATGTGCCGGTAACTTAACTGTACTTTATGGGTTTTAATAAGGGTGGCAGCCTGGTTAATCATATCGCTAAAATCTACTAAATTTTCTTTCTTTAAATGGTTATTATACGCCTGTAGAATAGGCAGGGCTAATTGTAAAAATAACTGTTGACGCCTGGCGTTAAACAAGCCCTCTTTAAAAATATGCTTATATGAAAAAAGGTTTTTTAGGGCAACCGGCGTTAGTGCCTGGGCTTTTAGCAAGTTTATAAAGCTGACAATTATTGGCGTTAACTGTTCTTGGTAGTTTTTGGTTGCGGCATTTAAATCTTTCTTAAAACCAAGCTGGGCTTTTAAGCTACGCCAGTGCCAGCTAAGGCGCTCTGTCTTGTTTGGTGCTTGGTGGTAAAAAGCCATATACCGTTTAAAGGTTTTCTCTAGCTTTGGCAACGTGCGTATTTGTGTGGAAAAGAAGTGATTAATTACTTCTTCAAGCGTGCCGTCCGGAGGAGTGCTAATAGCTGTAACAGTCACACTACTAGTAGCCGTTGTTTGGTGTTTTTTTATAATATTTAAACCTAGTTTATGAAAAGTAGTGGCTTTAAGAGGCAGTTGCAATTTTGCTAACCTTACATTTAGCTCATTAACGGTTTTATTAGTAAAACTAAGAAGAAGGATATCTTCTGGTGAAACTTTTTGCACCTGGACTAACCATTTTACTTTACCTAAAATTGTTAGTGTTTTACCAGAACCAGCCCCGGCAACAATAAGACTGGTATTAGCAGTGGACAAAACGGCCGCTTGCTGCTGCTCGTCTAAAGCTTTGCCTTCAATATTATTAAAGAAGTTGGTGGATAAATAAGGCATTTAAGCCTATTTTAAGTTACGCTGTTTTGTTTGTCTATAGCTTCCTAGCATAATTAATGTGGCAGCCAGCCCACCAGTAAGGATGATAACCAACCATGCATGGGTACTAGGCCAGTCTAGTGCAAAAAAGTGGCGAATGGGAGCAATTAGTAACCCCATGGCAGCTCCTAAAACCATAGTGAAAACCAACCCCACCCGCCATGGCTTCCACGGCCGAGCCAGGGTTAAAAGCAGCGCCATGGCGCCAATAATTAAACTAAGGGTGGCAGCTGTATGTCCTGGTACGGTACTTTCACCAACCATCACATAGGCACTAATGGCAGCCATACCAAGGATAAGCCCGGCTGGGACGGCAATTTTTAAGGTGCGTTTTAAAAAGCCGGAACGGTATTTTTGGCTGTTAGGCGCAATAGACAAGAAGAAGGCTGGTACGCCAATAGTAAAGGTGCCAATATACGTTAAATGCCTTGGCAGGAATGGATAGGTTAAACCAAGTAACGCTACAGCCAAGATTAATAACATGGCATAGGTGGTTTTAGACAAGAAGAGGGCAGACACCCGCTCCATATTAGCCATAATGCGCCGCCCTTCTAACAGTACCCCAGGTAAAACAGAAAATTGGGAGTCTGCTAGGACCATCCGCGAAACCGCTTTAGTGGCCGGTGCACCATCACCCATAGCAATGCCTAAATTGGCAGCTTTTAGGGCTAAAGCATCGTTCACTCCATCACCCGTCATGGCAACAGTGTAGCCATTTTCTTGCAATACTTTTACTAATGCTTGCTTTTGCGCAGGCGTAACCCGGCCAAATACGTCTACACCGGCTGCTTTTTTAGCAAACTGTGGACTTTTAATATCCGGTAAGGTGCGGGCATCTTTTATAACTAATTGGCTACCATTTTCTGGTGTAAGCGCTAACTCTTTGGCAATAGCCCCCACTGTTTGGTGCGCGTCACCAGATATTACTTTAACTATCACCCCCTGTTCATCAAAATAGGCTAAGGTCTCCTTAGCATCGGGCCGCAACGCTTCTTCGAGCACCACCACTAAAGCTGGCTGCAAACCAGCTGGTAACTGTTGGCCACTTAGCCCATTGGGGCTTTTAGCTAAAACCACAGTCCGCTGTCCTTTTTTAGAAGCTTGGGTTACCGCTTGCTCTAACCAGCTATTTTGCGGATCGTCTAAGTTTACCACTACCTCTGGAGCACCAAATACCCAGGTATTTTCCTCATCTTGTAGCGCCGCCCACTTACGCGAAGAGCTAAAAGGCATTAACTTTTGTGCCTGGCTAGGCATACTAGCCATTTCTTGCGTTTTTAATAATTCTTGAACCGCGTTAGCGGTGGCATTCGCCTGGTCGGCCACTAGGGTACTAAGAGCCGCTAAGGCCGCCGCCTTATCCACTCCTTCGGCAAAGCTAATTTCCCGCCCTTTTATTTGCCCGGTGGTTAAAGTGCCTGTCTTATCCAGGCATAGCACGTCAACCCGTGCCAGTACTTCTACAGCCGGCAACTCTTGTATTAGCACGCCCCGTTTAGCCAACGCCGCCGCGGCAAGGCCAAAATTCATAGAAGTTAATAACACTAAACCCTGTGGAATCATTCCTACCACACCGGCCACAGTTAGTACTACGGCACCACGCCAATCACCACCATCTATCCGCAGCTGCGACCACATTAATAAAATAATTAATAATGGTAGCGCCCAGGCAATCCAGGTTAGCACCTTGTCTATGCCACCTTGAATTTCTGAATAAACCTTAGAAAACTGCTTAGCTTCTTTGGTTATTTTTTGTGCCCAGGCTTCTTCTCCAATTACCTCTACCTCCATGGCACCACTCCCAGCTACTACCGCTGTTCCAGAAAGTAACGCGTCGCCTTTTTGTTTATTAATCGGTAAAGATTCGCCAGTTAGCGGTGCCTCATTAACCTCTAAACCAGCCACCTGAATGGCTTTTCCGTCGGCTGGTATTTGGGCACCTAATTTTAATTGCACCACGTCGCCTATAACAAGGTCGTCATTATTAACTGACTGCAACACTCCGTCACGCCACACCATAGAGGTTGGCTCGTGCAGCACGGCCAAATTATCTAGGGCCCGCTTTGAACGCAATTCCCCAACCACCCCTATAGCTAAATTAAAAATTAAGACGAAACCAAAAACAGCATCACGCCAATCTCCCACCCAAATTACGGCTAACATGGCTGTAATTAAAATGCCATTAAAAATAGTAAACAGGTTACCCCTAATTATAGCGCTTACCGTCCGGGAAGAGCGGCTATCTACATAATTAGACTGCCCATCCCGCTGACGCGCCTCAACCTGGGCAGTAGTTAAACCTAGGTTACTGCTTTGCTGTTTATTAGCCTGCATACCCTAAGTATAAAGGAAACGGGAGAAATTGTAATAT
>CAYFUI010000014.1:0-10814 GCA_964346445.1 uncultured Candidatus Saccharibacteria bacterium
AGATTTTAACTGTTATAAAGTTTCGCTTTGTATGGTATATAAATTTATAATAAATAAAACGCAACCCCTGGGTTGCTCTTGGCTGGGGATGAGGGATTCGAACCCCCGATCATGGGACCAGAACCCACTGCCTTACCGCTTGGCTAATCCCCAGTGTAATAAATAGCTTAAAATCCTATTTATAAGAGTAATTTTACCTTATAGTGGTATAATTTACAAATAATGACCAATGAAGATGTGACACAAGCGGCAGCCATTTTAAAAAAGGGTGGGTTAGTAGTCTTACCGACCGACACCATTTTTGGAATTGTGGCTAAGGCTAGCTGTCAAAGGGCGGTAGAAAACCTATACAAGGTTAAACAGCGTCGGCGGCAGAAGCCTTTTATTATCTTGGTTAGCAGCCTTGAGCAAATAAACTCTACCCTGACACAGAACGAACTGCAAGACATTACACTTTTTAACGAAGGCGCTAACAGTATAATTTTACCTGTCGAAAAAACAACTGAACCGTGGCTACTAGGGGGAGGTAAAACGGCCGCTTATCGGTTAATTAAGCCTGGCAGCGGGCTGTGGGAACTTATTACAAAAACCGGACCATTAGTAGCACCTAGCGCTAACCCAGAAGGATTAAAGCCTGCAAGCAGTATATTAGAAGCAAAAGAATATTTTGGTAAAGAGGCTGCCTTATATATAGACGGGCCCTTACCGACAGCCAAGCCTTCATCCATCTATCAGTGGACGAAAGACGGCTTTATAGCCATTCGCTAATTAGCCAAGACCCTACTATGAACTATACCTATTGTGGTTTTTTGCGGGTAGTTTTTTTATTTTTTAAAATTTTAGGATATTTTAAAGGCCAAAGCCCCCATGATGCCCAGGCCATTCCGGTAACCAACGCTGCTGAAAAGGCTATTGACCACGGTCCCGCCATTAAGGGGATTAAAGTGCCAAAAAGCCCCCATTGTCCACTTGGGTTTGGTGCACGCCACATCCAGATACTTAAAAAGAGCCACGTTAAGACAATTAGCCACCCCATTATCATACTAGTCACCCTTAACCCATCACTTATTTTAAGTCGTAGTAAAAATGGGACCGCTAAAATTTCGAATAAAATTAAAGTAGCTACCAGGGCCACACCATCATATATATAAGGAAATAAATTAGTTTGGTAGATGATTTCAACAAATTTAGAAAATGTAATGAGTTGACACAAGGCCATGACTAGGATAAACACGCCTAAAAATATTCCCATCTGTTGTGAATTACTCGTTTTGGCTGGAGCTGCCGGGTGGGCTTTAATGCTCTTAAGATTCATAACATAACTATACTAAATTGATGGCAGTGGTGCAAACAAATGACGAATTTTATCATTACAGGCAGCTAAATAAAGCTTGCACAATCATAAAGAATAAGCTAAAGTATTATATAGCGAACGTTACAAAAACAAAAACACCAATTCAAATGTGACTCGTCGCTATACGATATCCACCACAACATAAGAAAAAGAGGGCTTAACCCTCTTTTTCATTTTTTTCCAACCGCTTACTATGTAATTGACGCCACTTAGCAATCTTGGCATGGTCCCCACTAAGTAAAACCGACGGTACGGCTTGCTCGTTAAATACTCGAGGGCGAGTATACTGGGGGAACTCTAATATATTATCTTGGGAAAAGCTCTCAATTATTGAACTTTGTTCGCCGCCTAACACTCCGGGAATAAGGCGCACCACGCTGTCTATAATTGTCATGGCTGGTAGTTCTCCACCAGTCAATACATAATCACCCACGCGCACCTCCTCGTCCACGTAATCAACAATTCGTTCATCATAACCTTCATAGCGTCCACAAATAAAAATAAAACCGTCACTACTATTGTCATGGTTTTTCACTGGCGGATCATGACTATTAAAATGATCATTATCAACACCCGCCCATTGGCGGGCAGCAGCTTGCGTCCATAACCAGCCTCGTGGCGTCATCAAAACAACCTTAGCTGCCGGATCTTGTGTCTTTGCATATTGCACAGCTGAGACAAGTGGCTCTATCATTAAAAGCATACCGTCGCCACCACCATACGGCGTATCATCAACTTGCTTTCTAGGACCGAGCCCAAAATCTCGTAGGTCTATGGTAGACAAAGCTACTAGCCTCTGTTGTTGTGCCTTCCACATCATAGAAGATTCAAATACTGGGCTAAACATGCCAGGAAACAAAGTGATTACTTGAAATTTTTTCATTTATATTATTATGGCATGTTTTAAACAATATGTCTAAGATAACTAAAAAACCACCCTTAATGGGTGGTAGTTTTTAGACATATAAGGCTCTCAAACCTTGTAGGTTTGCTCGCATAGAGCTTTCTCGCAGTTCATGTTCTTGAACTATTTTTATTATATATCAAGGTCGTCTAGTTCTGCAAGCTCTTCTCGCGTCTTTTGTGTGTAAGAGCTAGCGTTTTCCACAATTTCCTCTGTTTGGGTTTCCACAACCTCATCTTCTGTGGACAAGCTTTCACTAGAGTCTTCTTGTTTTGGCGCTGGACGCTCATAATCATCATCGTTATTTAAAATACGTAAATTATAACGGGCATCATTCTTAGTGCCTAAAGCGCGAAGTAAGGTGCGCAGACTTTGGGCGGTAGAGCCACGCTTGCCAATAATACGCCCAAGGTCTTCTGGGTGTACGGTTAAAGTGAGTAATACACCCTTCTCGTCCAGGGTTCTTTCTACGATTACTTCGTCTGGGTGCGTTGCTAGTTCTTTTACAACGAACTCTAAAAATTGTTGGTCTATTTTTGACATTTTAGTTCTCCCTTGTCGCTCTGTCGCTAAATTTATATCGTATTTATAATTGTACCACAAACATAAGCTAAATAACAAAAAGGTTCATCATTAAAAATGAACCCTTTTGCAATACTTAAACTACTATAAAAGCTTATTTAGACTCTTCTTTTGCTGCTTCTGCTTCCCCTTGAGCATCGGCCTCCGGGGCAGTTTCCGCCACTTCTTCAGTAACCTCTTCTTTTGGCTGGTTTTTTCGTAGTTTTTCTGGGTTACGGATGGCCTTGTTGTGATCCTTTTTAACTTCTTTGACCCATTTAGGCAACTTTACGCCGTTTTCACTAAGCAGGCTTACCACTCGTGGTGAAGGCTGCGCGCCATTATCTATATATTTTTGGGCTAAATCGGTTTGAACGCTAACCTCTTTAGTATGGGGGTTGTAACTGCCAATATAAGCTACTACGCGACCACTGGAAGGGTGTCGCTGTGCTTCTTGCACAGCAATTCTGTATGTTGGATAGCCTTTTCGGCCAACTCGTTGCAATCGTATTGCTAGCATAATTAAATTAACCTTACTTTCTTTTTAAACTATATTTTATTCATCCATAATATTACACTATTTTACACTTTATGTCAATTATTTTAAACGGGCTCACCGGTATAAACTGCAGGGTAAAACTATCGGCCCTTGAGGCTGTTTACTAGACCATCGTAATACCGCAAAGCATCTTTAGCCGCCTCTTGCTGGGCTGCCTGCTTGGAGCTACCACTGCCTTGCCCTCGTTTATTTTTTCCCACGAATGCACCGACCACAAATGTTTTATCATGATCAGGACCTGTTTCGGAAATTACTTTATAGACCGGAGTGAAATTCTCCTCCTTTTGCGCTACCTCCTGGAGGTGGGATTTGGGGTCTCGCCACGTACCCTCTTTTAGTATTTCTGGTAATTTAATAATAATATTATCATGGACAAATGCTTTGGCTGCCTCATACCCCTGATCTAGGTAGATAGCGCCAATCACGGCCTCAAACGCATTGGCTAAAATACGCGCCCTTGCACTTTCTGAACCATGCTTCTCGCCCTTACTCATCCTAACAAGCGGCTCATAACCTAACTTCTTTCCTGCGTCTCCAATGCTCTCCGTACGCACTAGCGCCGCTCGCCAACTCGTTAAAACGCCTTCCGGCTCCTGGTAATGTGTAAAGAGATACTCTGTAACGACAAGTTCTAATACGGCATCTCCTAAAAATTCTAGCCGCTCGTTATGGACATGGGTGCTTTTACGGTGCTCGTTAACGTAACTACGATGAGTTAACGCGTTTACCAAGTTTTCAATATTATTAAATTTAAGACCTAGCTTTTGTCTAGCAAAATCTTCATAAGGCTTTAGCTGGATAGCATGCATATTTATAAATTACCCTGCCTTATTTGTTTACGCGCTATTAACATTAACTTGCCGATATCTTCATATTCTATAGCATCTAAAGCATCAGCAAAGTTTAACCATTTAATATCACGCATCCACTCTTCCTTCTGTATAGCATCCGTATCGCCTTTAGCCCTTACCAAGTAAATTTGGGTTGTCATTAAAACCAACTTATTAACCCTACGGTATCTAAAGTTAATTTTACCAAGCCAATTAAGCATGTCGACGTTTGTTAAGCCAGTCTCTTCGGCAATTTCACGGCGGGCCGTCTCTTTGGCGGTCTCCCCCTCTTCTATGTGCCCTTTAGGGATGGTCCAACGCCCTTTGGCATCTTGAATTAATAAAAATTCCACCTCACCTGTCTTTTTGGGTGTAGTATGACGAAAAATTATACCTCCAGCGGTCGGTTCACGAACAATTTCTTGAATTTGCCCCTTACGCTTACCTAAGTATTGTTTGAATTTATCCAGTGGTTGTGGTTTGGTCATCAGTTTGCTCCTCCACATAAGTTCTATAAGCGGTGCCTAGTACGCCATTTATAAACTTACTTGAATTATCGGAACCAAACGTTTTTGCTAATTCTACTGCTTCATTAATAACTACTTTTGGCGGCACTTCATCTTGCGACAAAAGCAGTTCATATAAACCAATACGTAATATATTCCTATCAACCCGCGCCACCTGGTCTACTGGCCAATCGGGAGCCAAAACCTGGATTTTTTCGTCCAAGTCTTTTTGGTTCTTCCTGACACCTTCAACTAAATTATAGACAAATTTTGTATCATCTATCTGCTTTTGATAGCGGGACAAGTTCCTACCAAGCACTTCATCAAGCACAAGGGAAGAATCGTCAGATTGTTCACGAATTTCCACTTCATATAAAGTTTGTAATCCTATGATACGCCCAAGGTGACGGTTAGATGCCATTTACGTTTGTTCCTTTTATTTATTATCTTATATATTTTGGACACAGCTAACTAAGCTGCTTTTTTGCCGCTTTCACGACTAGTAGTGTACGCCTTTACTGGCGACTTTGAATTAACTTCTCGCGCTAACTTTAGCCGTAAATGGCTACGGCGCATGCCCGTTTTACGAGGCGTGGTTCGCTTCTTTGGCTCTGCCATCAGAACACTCCTTCTTATTATAATAAAACTTAATTGCTTATTATACCTGATAAACTAACATTTATCAAACAACAATGTTTAATAATTTATCTTTAATATATATAACTTTTTTTATATCTTTACCAGCAATGTGTCGTGAAACATTATCATCATTTAAGGCTAGGGCTACGGCCTCCTCCTCAGAAGAGCCCTTAGTGGTCATAAAATTACCTCGTATCTTACCATTAACCTGCACCATAATCTTCACTTCTTCATTTTCCAAATACTGTTTGTCAAAAACTGGCCAGCCAGCCTCTTCAAGCGGCTCCTTATGCCCTAGCTGCGCCCACAGCTCAGCCGCCACATGGGGCGCAAACGGCGCTACCAGCCTAACCAAATCTTCTAAACTGGCTTTCCAGGCGTGGCTGTTAAAGCCTTTTGTTTTTTCTTTATATAAAATGTTAGTGTACTCCATGAGCGCGGCAATAGCTGTATTAAAGCTAAGGTTATTGAGGTCTTCTGTAACCTTCTTTACTGCTTGGTGATGTGCTTTTTGAATAGGTAAAACAATCGCTGACGGGGCTTCGTCTACCCCTTTAGTGGAGGCCTCAAGATACTCTTGCACAAGATTGTAAACCCTATTAAGAAAGCGGTGAGTGCCCACTACACCATGCGGGTCAAACGAAGCATCTTGCTCATAGGGGGCTACAAACAACTCATACACCCTAAGAGCGTCCGCACCATAGCCCGCATCTATTAGTTCTAACGGGTCTACTGTATTTCCCTTACTCTTACTCATTTTAGTACCGTCTGCGGCGTTTATATAGCCGTTATATACTAATTTTTTGATAGGCTCTTTGAAATTAATTAGGCCTAAGTCATAAAACACACGTGTCCAAAAACGTACATAAAGCAGGTGCCCTACTACATGGTCACCTCCACTATAAAAGTCTACCGGGGCCCACATGTTAGCTTTATCGGGATCCCACGCTTCATCCTGATTATGAGGATCGGTGTAACGCAATAAATACCACGAACTGCAGGCAAAACCGTCCATCGTATCAGTCTCCCGCGTCATCTCTTGCCCATTTATCAAAACTGTAGCGAAGTCTTTATTGCGGGCCAAGACACCCTTACCACTACCATCAGGCTTATAGTCTTCCACCTTTGGCAGAAGAACCGGCAACTGGTCTTCTTTAATGGCATGAGGCTGCCCTTCCTTGTCGTAAGCTATAGGAATTGGGGCTCCCCAGTAACGTTGTCGACTAATAAGCCAGTCTCTTAGACGATAGGTAACAGCCGCCTTTCCCACACCTTGCTGTTCTAGCCAGTTTACAATTTGCTCTCGTGCATCTTCACTCCGAATACCATTAAAAGCTTGGCTATTAACTAAAATGCCTTCACCAGTGTATAAATTGGCATCGGCATTGTCGGCTGGCTTTTCTATTACCTGAACAATAGGCAGTTCATACTTAGAGGCAAAGTCGTGGTCACGCTCGTCATGCGCTGGCACTGCCATAACTGCACCAGTACCATAATGCGGGAGCACATAATCGGCCACCCATATAGGTACCTTTTGTCCATTAACTGGATTGACGGCGTAAGAACCGGTAAACACACCTGTCTTTTCCTTACCCTCCATCCTTTCGACCTCTGTCTTGTCCTCTGCTTGTTTAATGTAAGCGTTGACGGAATTTTGGTTTTTTGCGGTGGTTAGCTTTTTTGCCAATGCATGTTCAGGGGATAAGGCCAGGTATGTGACGCCAAAAAGTGTGTCAGGGCGTGTGGTGAAAACTTCTATCGCCTCCTGGCCGTCTTGACCGCCATCAAGGTTGAATTGAACATTAGCCCCAACACTCTTCCCAATCCAATTCCTTTGGGCCGTTTTTAGGTGTTCGGGCCAATCTAAATCATCAAGCCCCTCTAAAAGATCGTCAGCATAATCGGTTATCTTAAAAAACCACTGCTTCATAAGCCTTTTTTCAACCTTGGCACCGCTTCTTTCACTAAAGCCCCCAATAACCTGCTCATTAGCAAGCACGGTCTTATCTACTGGGTCCCACCATTGGTAACTCTCTTTTTGATATGCTATACCTTTTTCAAATAATTTAGTAAATATCCACTGAGTCCATTTGTAATATTCTGGGTCGCTAGTATTTATCTCTCTTGACCAATCAAAGCTCATACCTAAGCGTTCTAACTGGTGCTTAAACGTCTTGATATTTTCTTGAGTAACTTCGGCGGGTGCAGCACCAGTTTTAATAGCGTAGTTTTCGGCGGGGAGTCCAAACGTATCCCAGCCTATTGGGTTTAAGACGTTCATGCCGCGTTGGCGATAAAACCGCGCAATAGCGTCAACAATCGCATAGTTACGGGCATGTCCAGTATGTAGGCCTGCGCCGCTCGGGTAAGGAAACATGGCCGCAATATACATTTTTGGTTTAGGGGAAGCATCATTCGCCTGGTAGGTATGCTCCTTAGCCCATTTTTTTTGCCACTTAGGTTCAATTTCAGATGGATTATAACGTTTCATATTATAATATTATACCAGAGTTTGAGGGGTAAATTAAAACCTTCACCATGTTAATACTCCTTAGAGTAGTGAATGGAGGTGAAGGTTTTTGCTGTTACGCGCCCACCCTGGGGCAACTTTTTTGTTTGTGTTTGTTTTAAGCGCCAAAGGTACCCCTTTGTTGCGCACCAGCATAAGCTTATTGTAAACCATCTATACAAACATAGCAAATTGTGCTAATCTATAATAGTTCAGAAGCACTAAACGGTTCACGCAAAAAGCGAGCATTACTGCTTATCTAAGCCAAGGTAACTCTCTCTTCCGCAAAAAACGTAGGCAACGGTCGATCTGACGCTACATTTATTATGAAGAAAGAGTATAAATGGCAAAACAAAATTTATTCATCGGCAGCTTAGCTTATGCTACTACAGATGATGGCCTAAAGGCTCATTTTGAGCAAGTAGGTGAAGTTGAAAGCGCACGTGTTATTAGCGACCGTGATAGCGGCCGCTCTAAAGGCTTTGGCTTTGTTGAATTCGTTAACGAAGAAGACAATCAAAAAGCTATTGACCAACTAGACGGTAAAGAGCTTGACGGACGCCCAATTAACGTGAGCGTTGCAAAACCAAAAGAAGACCGCCCAAGGCGCGATTCACGTGGTGACAACTCACACAGTGGCAATAGTTTTAGACAACGCAGCTGGTAATTTTTTAATTTATTAGTTGCATGAATTGCGGTTCGGTTAGGATTTTTACTCCTAACCGTTCTGCTTTTTCTGTCTTGGTTTTACCTACATTCTCCCCAACCACTAAATAGGTGGTGTTTTTATTAATTCCTGTTTGGAACGTTCCGCCATGCTGCTTAATAAGGGTAGCAGCCTGGTCACGACTCATGCCTGTTAAAGTACCTGTCACGACAAAACTTTGACCCTCCAGTTTGCCTTCTGACTTAGAGTAAACTGGCTGTACCCCCACATCTTTAAACTTTTCAAGCAGCATTAGATTATCCTCACTAGCAAACCAGGCAAGTACGCTTTCGGCTACCACTTCACCAATACCTTCTACGCTTACCAACTGTTCATAACTAGCGTTTTCTAAGGCGTCCAGACTCTTAAAGTGATTAGCCAGGTCGTTAGCAGTTTTGGCGCCAACATGCCTGATACCTAATGCTAATATAAACCTATCTAAAGCCGGCCGTTTACTTTCATTAATAGCTTGAAGTAACTTATCTGTAGAGACTGTACCAAAACGTTCTAATTTTAATACATCATCTTTTTTTAAGGTGTATATATCGGCGACATCTTTTAAAAGCCCAGCATCTACCAACGCCTGGACATTCTTTTCACCTAAGCCTTCAATATTTAAGGCGCCGCGACTGCCATAATATTCTATGGCTCTTTTTAAAACTAAGTCTGAGTCGAGGTTTTTTAACCGGTAGACCGCCTGCCCAGTTGGTCTTACAAACTCTAACTCTGGGTATTGCTCTTTTAATAATTGCTCGAAAATAACCGGCTTAGAATGAGGGGGGCGAAGCTCTTTGACTACGCTGTCTACTTGAGGAATAATATCACCTGCTTTGTATACCACAACGGTATCCCCTTTACGAACATCTAGACGGGCTATTTCATCAGCATTATGAAGACCGGCATGCTTGATAGTAGTGCCAGCTAACTGCACCGGCTCAAACACAGCCACTGGAGTGGCCGCACCACTCCTACCGATACTAATGACTATATCTTCTACCACTGCCGTAGCTTGTTCGGGCGCGTACTTATAGGCTACTGCACCACGTGGCTGCTTGCCAACTACGCCTAGTTGTTCAAACTGCTCTCTATTATTAACTTTAATTACAATACCATCGGTTGCGTATGGCAAAGAGTCTCGTTCTTTATCCCAGTGATGAATAAAGTTCATCAGAGCATCAAGCTCTTTAAACAACCCCGCCTGGGCGTTTTTGGTAAAACCCGCTGCACCCAAAAGTTCATAAGCATAATCGTTTGTTTTAACCATTTTGGGGTTTTCATATAATAAATCGTAGGCCCTAAACTGTAACGGGCGACTAGCAACCAGCTGTGGGTCAAGCTGACGCATTGTGCCAGCGGCGAGGTTGCGGGGATTAGCATAAACAGGCAAACCCGCTTTTTCCTGCTCAAGATTTATCTCTACAAAACTATTTTTTGGTAAAATTATCTCACCACGTATCTCTGTTCTGCCCTTTAATAAAAAATTGCTCTTAGCACTGTCTCGTAATTGTAAAGGTATGTTTTTAATAGTCCGGGCATTACTGGTAACATCTTCACCAATAAAACTATCGCCCCTAGTCACCGCTCTTTCCAGTATTCCGTCATAGTAGACCAAAGAACAGGCTAGCCCATCCATTTTAATATCGGCAAAGTACTCAACATCTTGTCCCGGCAAGAGCTTTTCTATGCGCATAGCCCACGCCTCAATGTCTGACAAGCTAAAGACGTCATTCAAGCTAAGCATCCTGGTTCTATGTTTAACTTTTGCAAAGCCTTGTTTTAGCTTACCGCCGACCCTTTGGGTAGGACTGGTTGGTTTTACTACGGATGGGTAAGCTTCTTCTATTTTTTTTAGTTCATTAAATAGACTATCATAGATGGCGTCGCTCACCTGCGGCTCATCTTCCACATGGTAGCTATGACTATATTGGTTTAAAAGCTGTTGCAGTTCTTCAGCACGTTTACCAGCCTGATGTTCGCTACTTAGTTCTTTCATACTTCGCCTCCACCAAGTCTATGTAGAGAAGATAGAGTGCAGTGCTTAAAAACACAACGGTTGAAGACAGTAGTACAAGCACAACTGCTGGCACTAGAGGTACATTTATAAACCATTCAAAGGTTACTCTTAAAACTGTTTCTATTGCGACAACTCCGCCTAAGACAATTAACCAAAAAAAGGCTATTACAGCCAATATCCAGAGAACGCGGTAGAGGATGCGTAGGCGAATACCACTTGCTAGATTGGCGGC
>CAYFUI010000014.1:10914-15466 GCA_964346445.1 uncultured Candidatus Saccharibacteria bacterium
TTAATAGCAAAAAAGTATTTTTATTATTTTTTAATAACCTAAATACCGAAACAGTAAAGTCCATGTAGCCTGGAAGGGGTAAATTTACATGATAGTCTCTCTTCTTAGATAGTTTGAAGCTGTCATGTAGTTTCGTGGCCTTAGCGACACCCCTTTTCTTGTCTTGGTTTTTAAGCAGCCCCCACCATTTTTTTGTCTTGGTTTTTTTCTTTTTAGCCATAAAATTTAAAGCTTTTCCTTGTTGTCATTAATTCTATTAATCCTGTCGTCAATATCGGGGTGCGTGCTTAACATTTTTGCAAAAAAACTTTTCTTTAGCGGATTTACCATAAAAAGATTAGCAGTAGAAGAGCTTTGCTTTTTCATCGGGCGCCCATACTCCTTAAGCTTTGCCAGGGCAGCCGTCATACCATCGGGATGACGGGTAGTCATGACACTAGTGGCATCGGCTAAATACTCCCTCTGCCTACTTATGGCTAACTGCGTCATAAGGGCTATTATTGGTGAAACCATGATAATTAATAGCCCGATTAATAACGCGTAGGGGTTAGAGTTATTATCCCTGTCGTTAAAAAAGAACATCCTTAAAGCAATGTCCGCAATAAAACCAATTAAACTAACTAAGCCAAAAACAATAGTACTGACTCGAATATCATAGTTTTGGACATGCCCCATCTCATGCGCCATAACCGCTGTTAGCTCATTATCGTCCATAATTTCTAGAAGACCGGTAGTCACCCCAACACTTGCATCTTTGGGTGAGCGACCAGTTGCAAAGGCATTGGGCGCCGGGTCTTCTATGATGTATACTTTAGGCATCGGCAGACCAGTAGTAATGGCTAGGTTTTCCACAATCCTATATAGGCGTGGGTTATCATTCTTTTCAATTTGCACCGCTCCAGTCGTCATGATTGCTAGCTTGCTGGCCATGAAATATTGAAAAAAGGCATAAGCTAGCCCCATGGCAAGCACCGTAATACCGATTGAAGGGTCTCCACCATTTAAATACATGGCAGCCCAAGCCAACGCACCGATCAGTGCAATAAATACGCCCATAATCATTATGGTATTGCGTTTATTTTTGGCGATAGCTGAATACATTATAAGAGCCCTTTAATTCCTGCAATAAATATACTTGTAGTAAGTATTTAATCTAAATTAAAACTTAACCTCAACTGGCTTTTCGGCTTGAGCGGCTTCAGCTTCGTCGAGTTCGAAAAATTCGGCTGGCTTAAACTTAAACATATTAGCAACCAGATTACTTGGGAAGGTTTTAATCTTTATATTATACTCCCGCACTCCCCCATTATAAAAGCGGCGTGAGGCCTGTATTTTATCTTCCGTATCTACCAGCTCTTGCTGCAGTTGAGAGAAGTTTTGGTTAGCCTTAAGGTCTGGATAAGCTTCTGCTACTGCAAAAAGGTTTTTCAATGCACCTTCGAATTGGTTCTCTGCTTTAGCGGTTTCTTCAACACCCTGGGCATTTAAAGCGTTAGCCCGCGCTTTTGTTACTTCTTCAAAGACACCACTTTCATGGGCGGCATAACCCTTAACTGTTTCAACCAAGTTAGGGATAAGGTCTAAACGCCGCTTTAGCTGCACTTTAATGTCGCTCCATGCCTCGTCTACCCTAACCTTTGTGGTAACTAACCCATTATATGAGAACCACACAAAGCCAATTATTAAAACAATAACCGCAATAAAAATCCATAAAACCATTCTTTAATATCCTCCTTATATACCTATTCCTAGTATAGTATAACAAGGCGAAACATACAAAAAAATAACGCCTATTTTGACGTTATTTAATAGCAGCTTGGTGCGCGGGGCGGGAATTGAACCCGCACGGGCTATTCGCCCAAGAGATTTTAAGTCTCTCGTGTCTACCGATTCCACCACCCGCGCAAATTTAAGCAGCACATTAGCCTTTTCAATAAAAAAACAGACTGCTAAAACTAGAGTAGCTTATTTCAATTTTAACATAAAACCACCTTTTAGCTAGATTAGTTTTAATTATTTTATCAATTATTCAATACCTACTTTACTAAAATAGGCTAGCCTGTTCCGGTGCACGTTCAATTAGTGAAATCTCTGTACCCAATTTAACTTTCTTGCCAAAATAATCATTCAACCACAAACCATAAAGACGATCGTTATTTTCTAACACCAGGTAACGACCAACGACCCCCCGCACAAGGCCAGATATTGGTTTTTCTACAGGGAAAGGATTAATGGAATTCTCTGGTATATCGCCAAAGAAATAAGCATCCATGGCGTTAATTACCTCTTGTTTTTCATAGCCGCTAGCACTTAGCTGCTTTTTAAACATTTGCTCTTCGTGCAATAGGTCCAACTTTTTTTGCAAAATATTACTTTTAGTAGCCCTTAGGACACTTTCTTTTATGCCACTCCGCACTAAGCGGGCCTCTAGCTTACGGGCATCATTAGCATTAGGCTCTTCAGCGATAATTGCATAAAACAAGGCTCCTTGCTCAAACAAACGCTTATGACCACGCCTGCTAGCAGTAATGCCAACCTTGATCAGCCCTTCGCCAAAATACGCCAGGTAGACCAGGTGGGGTTGTTTGTTTAGCTGCGCTTGGGCTGGCGATATTTCAGTCGTATTGTAAAATGCCGGATTAAAACCCGTTTTTGCCCGACATATATAACAGTCTGTATAGCGCCCGTCTACTTGCTGGGATGTCTCACAATGATGATTCTGGCTTTTTTCTAAATCGTACCAGCCAATGCAAAATTTCTCATCGGGATTTTCTACCACTAAACTAAATGGTTGGTCTTTTTTAAAAAAATAATTTGTGTAGCTGGATCCATCTTCTAGCAACAAGTAGGCATCCTCTCCAGGCATGACAGGCCTAGAGGTTGTGGCAAGCTTAAACATAAGTACTAAACCCCTTAATTTTAATTAATATAATTTTAATTCTATAATTTAATTTGGAGGCACGTACGGGAGTCGAACCCGTCTACAAGGTTTTGCAGACCTCTGCGTAACCGCTCCGCCAACGCGCCCTAAAGAATGTAGCCATGGTTACGCTATTCATTGTAGCATAAATAGTTAGGACATAGATCTCGTGCTATAATTAAGGAAGGTTATGGCCATAAAAAAGGTTCAATTTAAAAATAATATTAAATTCGCGCTAGCTGGTCTAACAGCTGTGCTAAAACAGCCAAAATATTTAATTTTAGCAGTAATTTTTGGCTTCTTGATGTCTTTAATTATTTATTTTTCAATTAATTACGGTTTTTATGGGCCACTAGTCTTAGCGCCCATGCCCCTTACTGCAAAAGTGAGTGTGGTTAACATGATAACTATCAATATGCTGGAAAGCTACTTTACAACTCTAACCGGAGCTGTCCTACTAGCCTTAGCCATACTACAAGGGATGGCACTTTCATTGTTAGCTTTTAACATTAAACAAAACCGTCAGCTAGACTCAAAAGTGGTGGCCGGTAGTGGACTAGCGGCCATAGCAGCAATTATTGGGCTTGGTTGTGTTCCTTGCGGTACATCTCTTTTAGTGCCAATAATGACCCTGGTGTTCGCTTCTTCCGCCCCAGCTTTGCTAAGCACGGCAAACTTAATTATTTTAATTATTGCTACTATTCTTAGCCTTTACTCCGTCTATTCTATTAGCCGCATAAGTTACACAAATATTATGGTAGAGAAAGTAAGTAAAAAAGAAAATGGAGGTGAAAATGAAACGCAAGGTAAGTAATGGTAGCGTTATAACCTGGGTAGCGATTGCGCTTGGAGGAATTTTTATAATAGGCTTATTAATATACAATGCTAACCATAAAGAGCCAAACAAGCACACCGCCGGAGAGCCCTGGAACGCACAAATGGTTCAAGGAAAAATGGATGCGCCAAACAGAATTGTCGAATATACTGATTATTTTTGCCCCTACTGTACAAGTTTTTCTGAAGAAATTGCAACACAAAAGTTCCAAGATGAATACATAAAAAATGGAAAAGTCCGCTTAGAGGCAAGGGTTGTCGCCGTGCTTGAAAGCGAATTTAGTCCAAATGCAAAGCAAGGGGCTGGAGCCGCCTATTGTGCTGCTGACCAAGATAAATACTGGGAGTATTCTGATGATATAATTCCCCGCATCAAAGAGGATTTCTTTGACAAGGGCATTGGTACCAAAACCGCACCAGTACCTACACCAATACCTAAACAACCTCTTAGTTACTTTATTACCAGCGCCCATGCAACAAATATGGATATAGATGAATTCACAAAATGCATGGAGGAAAAAGAGTACCTAGAAGAGGTAGATAGCGCCACCAACCAGGCCATTAAGCTTGGCATACAAGGGCTGCCACACATTGTCATTAATGACTACACATCTAATGGTTTTCAAGGTGGCTGGAAAGGTTTGCAGGCCATTCTTACAGCCGGTGGCGTTAATTAAAGCTTAATTGGGTGTGAGACAAAAGGGTTGTCTTTTATATAAAAACGCTTTGGGTGGTGAGCAGCTTTACTAATGCCTATCCGGGTGGTGGTAATTATACTAGAACTTTTAACGGGTGGCA
>CAYFUI010000015.1:0-15179 GCA_964346445.1 uncultured Candidatus Saccharibacteria bacterium
AAAGCGCCTACTATTTAACTTTTGAAAATACAGCCGTTACACCAATAGGGGCTATTAATAAAAGCTATGGCTTTGCCGTCCGCTGCCTTATAGACTAAAAGTATATCTTATAATTTAGCGCCCAGCCGCCGTGGTTGGAGTTCCATATAGCAATTTTTATTAGACTGTTTACCTTTAACTAATTATTTGCTATTATAGTAAACGTACCGCGGGATGGAGCAGTCTGGTTAGCTCGTGTGGCTCATAACCACAAGGTCGCTGGTTCAAATCCAGCTCCCGCTACCAAGAAAGGTCTTTCAGGTTATGAAAGGTCTTTTTTTATATAAACTTATCAGCGGTAATACGAATGGCTTCGCCCCACGTTAGGAAAGAATGTGGGGTGCTAGCTAATTGTGCAACATTCATTTTTGCATGAACAGCTAGCGCTATTTCGTTAATTAATTCACCAGCATAAGGGGCGATAATTGCTCCACCTAGCACTGTGCCGTCGGGTGCGGCAATTAGCTTAACCATGCCTGTTTGGTAGTTAGCTATAGTAGTTCTGGCTATTTCATTTAGGTTTGTCACCCTAGCTCTGTAGGCTGTCTTGGTAGCTATGGCTTGGCGTTCTGTTAATCCTACCATGGCAATTCCTGGGTGAGTAAAGATAACTGTGGGAATGGCACTATAATTAGCAGCAGTTTTTTTGCGGTAAATTATGTTACTAGCGGCGGCTTTTCCTTCCATAAGGCTAGTATGGGTTGGTACATGAGTGCGGTTAAAGTCTATGGCTTCGCCAACGGCATAAATGTGCCGGTTGCTGGTGCGGAAGTAGTCATTTACTTCTATACCATTTTTGTTATAAGTCACCCTGGCATTTTTTAAACCTATATCAATATTGGGTACCTTTTTGTCAGCCACTAGCACCTGGTCTATCTTCAGGGCTCTTTCCGTTCCTCCTCTAGAAAGGACAGCTCTAATGTTAGAGCCCTCTTTAAAGGCAGCCACCACTTTAGTGTTAGTTAAAAAGGTTATACCATTATCTCTAGTTAGGGCTTTTTCGGCCATTTGGCTAACATCTTTATCAAAGGTGGGCAGCAAGCTGCGGGCACTTTGACTAAAATAAACCTTTGTGCCTAAAAGCGAGAACAGTTGCGCTTGTTCTAGGGCGACATTGCTTTCATTACCAATTATTAAAAGTGTTTTTGGTAACCGGGTAACTTCGAGGGCACTGGTGGGTGTTAAGTAGTTTAAGCTACTTAAGCCAGGAATGGCAGGTACTTCCCAGCGGGCTCCGGTTGCTATAAGAAATTTACTGGCCGATAGGTGTTGGCGGTTTACGGTTATTTCATTTGGTGACAAGAAGTGGGCTTCGCCCTTATAAACATTAATGCCTAGTTTGTGATAGGCGGCCTGACTGGCTGGCGCACCAGTAGCTTTAACTGCTTCATTTTTCCATTTTTTTAATGCTGGAAGGCTAAAACCTAGATTACTTGTTCTTAAGCCAAATTGTTTACCTTTTTTAGCCCTATTTAATAAAATGGCACTTTTCAATAAAGCACCAACTGGTACATCGGTGTAGTTGGCCCAGTCGCCCCCCAGCTTGTCTGCCTCTATAATGGCAACGCTTAAGCCGGCTTCATTGGCATTTAACGCTGCTACATTACCGGCGGCGCCACTACCAATGACGATTAAGTCATAGTTAAATGAATGTTCCTTTTTTATTCCCACCATATATCCTTTTGTTATATTGTAACATTATATTGTTCATAAATGTAGGCTGCTTCTGGATGATATTGTCCTAAGAGGTGAACTACTTTGTCTTTGAGGTCTAAGCTGGTGACCTCTGGTTTTGTTTGGAGCCACTGTTTAATTTCATGGGTAACCTGCTCGGCTGTTTGCCTGGCACTTTTTTCGGGTTCGCGCACGTTCAAGCATGCCGCATAGATGGTATTTTTTAATTTGATTGGGTTAAACGGCTCAGGTTTTTTCTTGTGCTGTTTATGGACTATGGTAGCCACTAATAACTCCCGGTTATTATAATTGGGGCAATTACCTCATTGACGTAAATGTATCCAGCTAAAATAATAAGGGCCGCCCCGCTGATAAATTGCAAGAAGCGTTTGTTTTTTTCACGCCATTTTTGTATTTTACCTAAACTATGCCCACTACCTACCATTGCCCAAACCACTAGTAGCGATGCAAGTGAAATAATGGTATAAACTATAATCCCCCCTAGTTGCATAAAAGGAGCCATTTGCAAGATTGCTAATGATGCCGCTAGTAATGGGGCCAGGATAAACAAGCCCTCTGCTAGGACACTAACTAAACCCAGTGTAAAGGCCTCACCACTGTTTTTAGTTTTTTTGGCACGGGTAGTAATGTAAGTTGCCAAGTTTCTGGGTAGCCATAGGGAAGTGCCAGGCCCTTTATTGTAATAAAAAATCCAAACGGCCACACCAACTGTAGTAGCTAGTCCAACGGTTACCATCCATACTAGTTGATAATTTAGGCCGCCCTGGAGAGCTAACTCTACCAAGAAGGCTAAGGAGGAGAGCATTAAGATAGTCATGGTAGTGGCACCAAAAATAAAAGCAGACATTAAAGTTATTAGCCGGGCCTGTGATCTTTGGCCCGTTATGGCATGTCCGCTCATTAGGCTTAGCGCACTGACGCTTAGCTGGAAACTAGTGTGGATAATGCCAGCTAGTAGTATAATTAGTATAAGTGTTATTTCGTCCATGTTTGTTTATGCCTCTTCCCCTTGTTTATACTCTTATTTAAGCATAAAAGGAATGAATTTGTCAAAAAAACTGTACAAAATACCAAAATATGTTAAAATACTATTGCTTTTCTGTACATTATGTGTTACTATAATATTGTTAAACCATTAAATAAAACAAAAAGGAAGTAACAAAACAATGGAAAATACATTAGGTCAAATTAACTTAAATGAGGTAGCTAGTGAAGTATTCATTAACACAGCTAACCTAACCGGTCAAGAAGAGGCGGCGCAAGCAGACTTAGATTCTTGGAATATGGAACGTACAGACGAAGAGTTAGCGTTATTTATTCAAGGCCGGCTAAAGAAGATGAATTCAGACTTTTTCGACACTGAATTTTTGGCGTAAAGCCTGGACATCGGCTTCTAGGAAGTCATTCTGGGTTAAAAAGTTATCTAAAGATGAGTATTCTGTTTCGGCTTGCTGAAGGGCGGCTTCAAGATATTCCGGCTTAACGGATAGGACCGAGCGCATAAACTTGGAATGAGTTTGGGCAGCCCCAACATTTTTCTCTAAAGTCTCAACATAATTATTAGAGTATAAGTAATCCTTGAGAATTGTCTCTTTAGGCACTCCTAGAAGGTGTAGAACTAAGGACACTAATATGCCAGTCCGGTCTTTTCCGGCGGTGCAATGAATCAGCGTGGCGCCCTTGGCATTAGTAATAACCTTAAGGGCATTGGTGAGTTGCCTAGCGGTAGCCGGGTTCGTTACTATTTGGCGATACATACTTTCCATGTAGTCGCTAGCCATGTTTCCTGCCTGAGGGTTGTCCATTAAACTTTTTAGGCTTTCAGCCAGGTTAGGCCCTAGGGTTTGCTTAAGATTAGATACATCTCCGGCATCGATGGGGATTAAGTGAAGGTTTAAGGCGCTGGGTAATTTATCGGTACCGTCATGTGTTACTTCCCTGTTACTACGTAAGTCTATTACATCGGTAATATTAAGCGCCTCTAGCCGCTCTTGGCCTGCTGTTTTTAAATTAGCTAGGCTGGCCGACCGGTAAAGAACCCCAGGTTTTATGCCGGTAATAGCCGCTACATCACGACTGTTCCAACTGCCATCTAAATGTATGGATATCTCTTTTGTCATTATAAATTAAAATGGTAGCACTGACTGGAATCGAACCAGTGACCTTAGGCTTATGAGTCCTACGCTCTAACCAACTGAGCTACAGTGCCGCAACGTGTAAGGTGCTATTAAGGATTGTAGCAAAATAGGCGGTGGCTGTCGAGGCTCTAGCCTGTTAATTTCCTCACTAGCAGCTAAGGGGTTACTAGGGTATGATAGAGGTTGATGAATAAACAGCTTAATCCTCATAAAAAACAGCTAGTAGCAGTGAGTGGTGGTGTAGATTCGGTCGTGCTTTTAGATGTACTGGTTAAACAAGCCTCGCACCGGCCGGCTGGTGTCAGGAATAGTATAATCGTGGCCCATCTTGACCACGGTATTAGAAGTAACTCCCACCAGGATGCCCTTTTTGTGCAAACTTTAGCAGCTGCCTACCGGCTCCCATTAGTTATGACACAAGCAAAACTAGGGGCGGCGGCAAGTGAAGAAGCTGCCCGCCAAGCGCGTTATGCTTTTCTGAAAAAGGTAGCCCGTGAGCATGATGCAATTATCACAACAGGACACCATGTGGATGATGTCGTGGAAAGCGTTATCATAAACTTAAAAAGGGGTACAGGCTGGCGCGGTATAGCGGTAATGGGGGCTGCAGGTGTTGAAAGGCCGTTTTTAAAATGGAATTGGCAAAAAAAGCAAATTTTAGATTATGCCAAAAAGAACGGCTTAAAGTGGATAGAAGATGAGACGAATGCTAGCAATGTCTATTTACGTAATATTGTGCGACATTCACTTAGTGACGTCACCATTGATAAGCAAGAGTTTTTAGCGTTACGTTCTCAGCAGTTAGTGCTTTCGCAAAAAATTAAAGACACCCTCCCTGCTATTATTAAACAATTAGAAACTGCTCCTGGTTCAAATAAATTCTCACGTTATTTTATAAATATGGTAGATGGGACGGTGGCATTTGAAATTATCAGACACCTTACTAAAGGCTTTTTGACACCACCGCAAATAGAGCAAGCGGTGCTAGCTATTAAAACGCACAGGCCTGGTACTTTTTATACTGCTGGTAAACATGTTAAAATGTATTTTGACTCTCGTTTTTTCACCTTAAAAATGGTAGAATAGGTAGAGGAAAATGCTGAAAAATAATTAAGGGGAGCTCAATGCCAATTAAAAACAAGCCTAATAAGCCAAAAAAACCAAATAAGCCAAATAAGCCAAATGATAAAACCACTAAACTAATAAAGACTAGTGTGTTTTGGGCTGTCACTATTTTCATTGTACTAACCGTTATGGCAATTTTGTCGCCCGCCTCTAACTTAAAAGAGGTGCCAATTTCAAGTGTGATTGACCGGGCTAATAAAGGCGATATTAAAAGTTTACAAATACAAGGTAACGAGGTAACAGTTACCACTAAAGGCGAAAGTAAGCCTAGCCAAATAAGTATTAAGCAAGAAGGAAGCTTGCAAGACCAGGGGCTAAAAGAGGATGCACCGGTAGAAATTAAGATAGTACCAGTTTCTGGCACTAGTGAAATGTTGTGGAATTTGGCTATTATATTAATCCCCACCCTTATAATAGTTGGCTTTTTTGTCTTTATGATGAAGCAGGCCCAGGGGCAAAATAACCAGGCGCTAGGTTTTGGTAAGTCTAAAGCTACGCTGTATGGCACAGATAAGAAAAAAGTCCGCTTTGAAGATATTGCGGGGAACGACTCTGCCAAACAAGACCTAGAAGAGGTAGTGGACTTCCTTAAGCACCCTAAAAAGTACGAACAATTAGGCGCAAAAATTCCTAAAGGCGTTCTTCTAGTGGGTAGTCCAGGTACTGGTAAAACTATGCTTGCCAGGGCAGTGGCCGGTGAAGCTAATGTGCCTTTCTTTAGTATTTCTGGTTCAGAATTTGTTGAGATGTTTGTTGGGGTTGGTGCTTCCAGGGTGAGAGACTTATTCGTAAAAGCAAAAAAGAACGCCCCAGCCATTATTTTTATTGACGAAATAGATGCCGTTGGCCGCCGTCGTGGCAGTGGCATGGGTGGCGGGCACGATGAGCGCGAGCAAACTCTTAACCAAATACTAGTTGAAATGGATGGTTTTGAAACAGGCACTAATGTGATTGTACTGGCAGCTACTAACCGAGCGGATGTTCTTGACCCTGCCCTACTCCGTCCAGGGCGCTTTGACCGGCGCACTAATATCATGCTACCGGAAAGGGTTGACCGCGAAAAAATTCTTAAAGTACATTTTAAGAATAAGCCAGTAGATGATACTGTTAATTTAGATAAACTAGCGGCTAAAACTGCTGGTTCTTCCGGGGCCGACTTAGCTAATATTGCCAACGAGGCAGCCATTATTGCGGCCAGGGAAAATTCTAAAGTTATTACTAATGACCACCTTACCGAGGCTTTTGAAAAAGTAGCCATTGGGCCAGAGCGTAAGTCTAAAATAATGAGTGAGCAAGAGCGCGAGCTAACAGCTTACCATGAAGCCGGGCACGCCATTGTGGGACATGTTTTACCAGATAGTGACCCTGTCCATAAGGTAACAATTATTCCTAGGGGCGGCACTGGTGGAGTTACATGGTTCTTGCCGCCAAGAGACAAGGGCTATACTAGCATTGTTGAGTTTAAAGACATACTGGCCCGGGCCATGGGTGGCCGGGTGGCCGAAGAAATAAAATACGGCAAAGACAAAGTAACCACCGGTGCAGGCTCCGACCTTCGCAATGCAACTAACATAGCAAGAGACATGATTATAGAGCAGGGTATGGGAGACGACTTGCGTGACCAGGTGTTCCATGAGTCGAGTGGTGGTGGAATGATGTTTGACCGCTTAACCCACGAACGGCCCTATAGTGAAGAAACCGCTAAAAAAATAGACGCTAATGTTAAGAAGTTGCTAGAAGAAGCGACCGACCGTGCCCGTAAGGTGCTCTTAGCTAACCGTAAAAGTTTAGATAAATTAGCCGCAGCCTTGTTAGAAGATGAAACCCTGGAAGAGGAGCAAGTGAACGAAGTCCTTAAGGACACAAACCTACCTAAGGAGGCCGAACTTTATTAGAAGGGCGGTAAACCAAACCAATGGGACATTTTAAAAGTGCCGTAGCTCTTGCTAACAAGAAGTTGTCGCTAAAATTAGCGGCAACTGTTCTTGCTAGTGCTACACTGGTGTCCAGCTTACTGGGCTTATTTAGGGACCGGCTATTAAACTCCATGTATTATGATACATATAAAACAGGTTTGGATGCCTACACAGTAGCCTTCACTGTTCCCGACTTTATGTATTTTATCCTGGTGTCGGGTGCGTTAAGTGTGACCTTCATTCCCGTGCTTAATCAGCGCCTAGCGTCGGGGAATAAGCAATCGGCCTGGGAACTATCTTCGTCATTATTAAATTTTATGGCTTTAACAACATTGGCCGCCAGTGTGCTCATTATAATATTTGCCGAACCACTTGTGCGCTACGTTGTTGGCTCTGGTTTAGACGAAGCCAGCCGCGCCCTGGCTGTTAGTATGATGAGGGTAGTGGCGGTTAACCCCTTTTTGTTTGCTATTGCTACAATTATTGCCAGTATGCAGCAAGCCATCGGGCGGTTTGCTTTTTATGCGCTGGCACCTGCCATCTATAATGTTGGTATTATAATTGGTGCCCTCTTCTTTACTAGTGGAATTAACATTTTTGGCTGGCAAATATTTGGTGGAGGGATTATGGGAGTGGCTTTAGGAGTGGTGTTAGGTTCTATTTTGCAATTAATTGTTAGTAGTGTTGGGCTTATTGGTATGGGCTTTAATTACCGCTTTAAAATATATACGCGTAACCGAGGCTTTCGCCAGGTATTAAGGTTACTACCGGCGCGGTCGGTTGACCAAGGCTTTGATTACCTAAACGGTATAGTTGAAATAAATATAGCCACCTACCTGCCAGCGGGGAGTGTGCGGGCCTACCAACAAGCCCAAACGTTAGCGAATGTACCGGTAAACCTAATTGGTGTAGCCATATCTACGGCTGCTTTTCCGCAAATGACTGAGCGCCTAGGACAAGGGCGCCCAGATTTATTTAAAAAAGACCTGCAGGCGGTGCTACGGGTAATTATCTGGCTGGCACTACCGGTAAGTATTATTGCTTTTTTTGGCCGCGGCTATTTAGTGAGTTTTATTAAAAATGGTGGCGACGCTCTCATGTCTAATATTCTGGGTATATTAGCTGTGGCCATTTTATTTAGGTCTATTTATCATATTTCCGCACGTTCTTTCTATGCCCGCCAAGACACAAAGACTCCGCTTTATATCTCTTTCTTTTCGGTAGGTTTAAATATTGCATTAGCTGTTTATTTAGCCTTACACTTAAAAATGGGAGTGTATGGGCTGGCCTGGGCCGCGTCTTTGGCGGCTTTCTTTGAGGTAATTATCTTGTTTATAATTATGTCTAGGCAAATTCCCGGTTTATTTGACCGTAGTTTTTGGCGGTCAATTATAAAGATGGTTTCGGCGGTTGGTTTTATGTCTATAGTGGCCTACCTGTCTGTCCATATTTTCCCCTTAACCATCCATGACCAAAGCTTTTTTCTAGTATTTCCAAAATTAGTTATAATCACCTTGCTTAGTTTTTCAACTTATATTGGTTTTAGTTATTTATTAAAAATTAAGGAAGTTTACCCAGTAATTGCAAAAATTAACCAGCTTTTCTTCAAGAATGTTAGGAAAAACAAATGATAAAAAAATCCCACATTAGAAACTTTTGTATAATTGCCCATATTGACCATGGTAAGTCCACCCTTGCTGACCGCATGATGGAACTCACTGGTACCGTCAAAGAACGCGACATGACCTCTCAGCATTTAGATAGTATGGAGTTGGAGCGAGAAAAAGGTATAACTATTAAACTAACACCAGTAAGTATGGAATATGAAGCACCGAATGGGCATCTTTACAATTTAAACTTAATAGATACGCCCGGACATGTAGACTTTAGCTATGAAGTGTCTCGCAGCTTGCAAGCCTGTGAGGGGGCGGTGCTGGTGGTGGATGCCAGTCAAGGTATACAAGCCCAAACTCTAGCCAATGTTTACCTGGCTATGGACCAGGAGTTAGAGATTATCCCTGTCTTAAATAAAGTAGACTTGCCAGCGGCTGATGTAGAGCGGGTTTCCAAAGAGGTTATTAATTTACTAGGTTGCAAGCAAGAGGATATTATCCAAATTAGTGCTAAAAGTGGCAAAAATGTAGAGCAAGTATTACAAGCTGTGGTGGAACGTGTGCCAGCGCCTGGTGGCATAGAAGATGCACCGCTCCGGGCTTTAATTTTTGATAGCTATTATGATGATTACCGGGGTGTGGTTCTTTATGTAAGAATTGTTGATGGGCAGTTAAAAAAGGGAGCGGCCATTAAAATGTTGGCCACACAGGCTAGCGGACTAGCCTTAGAGGTAGGCAAATTAACACCCCAAATGACCCCGCTAAGCACCTTAGACACAGGAGAAATTGGCTATATCGTGACCAACTTAAAGACTACTCGGGATGCCAAGGTGGGTGATACCATCGCCCTTCAAGCACAGAGTAGCCAGCTGGCACCTTTGCCTGGCTATAAAGACGTGCAGCCATTTGTTTATGCCGGTTTCTTCCCGGTTTCTAATGAAGAGTATAACGCTCTTAAAGAAGCTATAGAAAAACTTGCATTAAGTGACAGCGCCCTGCAATACGAGCCAGAGAACTCTCCAGCCCTAGGCTTTGGTATTAGGATTGGCTTTTTAGGGCTGCTACACCTAGACATAATAAAAGAGCGCCTAGAGCGAGAGTATGCCCTAGACCTGGTAGTTACCAACCCCAGCACCGACTATCATGTTAAGTTAAATAATGGCGAAAACATTGAGGTTAAGGCAGCGCGTGAACTGCCCGACCCTACCCTGATTGCCGAAGTGAGTGAACCCTGGGTTAATGGTGAAATAATTGTTCCACGTGATTATGTAGGTGGCGTCCTAGGTTTAATTGTTAATAAGCGGGGTTTGCAAACCAACTTAAGTTATATTGACGAACGGGCCATCATTAGCTTTCAGGCACCCCTAGCCAACCTGTTAACAGATTTTTATGACCAACTAAAGAGCGTGACGAGTGGCTATGGCTCTTTTAATTATGAACTGCGTGGTTACCAGCCCGAAGACTTGGTGCGGGTAGATTTTTATGTGGCTGGGGAGATGGTAGACGCCTTAAGTGTTATGACGCACCGCAGCGAGGCAGCGGCTTTAGGCCGGGAAGTAGTAACCAAGTTAAAAGATGTGATTCCGCGACAAAACTTTAAGGTTGCTTTACAGGCAGCGATTGGTGGAAAGTTCATTGCCCGTGAAGACTTAAGCGCCTTTAGAAAAGACGTCACCACAGGCCTATATGGCGGGGATGTGTCTCGTAAGAAGAAAGTTTTAGCAAAGCAAGCTAAGGGTAAGAAGCGTATGAAACGTTTTGGTAAAGTAGATATACCTTCGGAAGCCTTTACGGTTATGCTAAAACGTGACTAGTATTTAATTCAGTGTATAATGGGTTAAAAGTAGGTAAAAATAAACATGTTTAGACGGTTAATAGAGAATTTATTTTTAAAAAGACGCTATTTTTGGCGCTATGCTAATTTTGATGAAATTTCTAAATTATATATAGCAAGGACTTTACGCTATTTTGCCTTACGGCTAGTAGCAGTTTTTGTGGTTATATATTTATTTAACCTAGACTACTCCTTAGTATTTATTTTTAGCTATTTAGCAATCTATCATTTGGTTAAAATTCCTATGATTTACTTAGCAGCCATGTTGACTCTAAAAATTGGCGCCCGGCACACTACCTTTTACGCCAACATTTTATACATACCCACCATGCTAGCACTAACTTTCTTAAAGGGGCCTGGCAGTTTGGCAAGTTTATATATATTAGCCGGTATCATTCTAGTGCAGGGATTAAGCGTTGCCATGTATGATTACTCCAGTGCTGTAAACTTTGCGCGGGCAAAAAGCGCCAAAGGCGTTGGCAAGCAGCTAGGTTATTTTCAAATTTTAGAAAAAATAGCCAGTATCTTAGCGCCAATTGCCGGGGGTTTAGTGGCGACAATTTTGGGGCCTCAATCTTTAATGTATGTGGCATCCATTATACTTGGACTGTCTGCATTACCTCTTATAAGAACGGCTGAACCTATTAATAAAAGGCAAAAGATACGTTGGCGCCGTTACCCTTGGAAGAAAACCTGGGACAGTTTACGGGCGCAAGGGGCGGCTGGTGTGGATATTATTGCATCGGGAACTGGCTGGCAGCTGTATTTGGCGGCCTTAGTCTTTGCACATAACCAAGAAATCTATGCCATAGTAGGTGTGCTCACTTCAATTTCTACAGTGGCAGCTTTTATTTCGGCCTTTGCTTTTGGGCGTCTAATAGACAGAAGGAAGGGTGGCGCCTTATTAAAATGGGGTGTTTACTTGAAGGCCCTTATAAACTTTAGCCGGCCTTTAGTGCAAACCCCTGTAGCGGCTGCGACAACTAGCGCCCTAGCGGAAACCTCATCCACCGCCTACAGCATGGCATTTATGCGTGGCACCTACGACTTTGCCGATTACTCTGGGTACCGTTTAAACTATTTAATGCTGATGGCCATGGCAGCTGATGCCGGTGCGGTTATTGCAGCGGGCTTTGCCGCCCTATTCTTCTTAACTGCCAACACACATAGCGCCTTTGCTACGTTTTTTGTGCTGTCAGCCTTCGTCACTTTTATGGTGGCCAAGCCTAATTTCCCACTCTACAAAAAGAAATAAATGTTATAATTGGTTATGAATAATATTAAAAAACTCATAAAAACTTACCAACCATCACCAGCTGCTAAAAAAGCAGTAAAACAAAATAATATTCTACTATTGGTGGGTATTACAGGTGCTGGTAAAGACTCTATTAAAAACGAACTCCTAAGCACTAAGCCTTATGGCGATATTGTGTCTCACACCAGCCGGGCGCCGCGATATAATAATGGCAAGTATGAAAAAAACGGCGAAGACTACCATTTTGTAACAAAGCAGAAAATAGAAAGGATGCTACAACGGCAAGATTTTATAGAAGCTAAGCTGGTCCATGATGTAGTGTATGGAAGCAGCTTAAGGGCATTAAATAAAGCACAAGATAAAGGGCTAGCAGTGACCGATATGGATGTGCAAGGGGTAGAGGAGTATAAGCTGCTTTCACCTAATATTAAGGCGGTCTTTATTGTGCCGCCAAGTTTTGACGAATGGCAAAAACGGTTAAAAAAACGTTATAAAACAAAAGCCAATTTTACTGAAGATTGGCCAAAACGGCGCCAAAGTGCCATTAAAGAGCTACAATTAGCCCTGGCCTCTCCTCATTATTTTTTCGTCATCAACCAAGACTTAGCGCAGGCCACCACTTTAATTGACAGGTACGCCCACGGGCAAGAAATAGTTAACGACGACTCGAGTGCACGGCAGGCGGCAAAGGACATATTGCTAGCACTCACCTTGTCTAAGTGCTAATTTTATGCTATAATGAAGCAATGACACAGCGCCAGATAGCCATCTTAATAGCCGTTATAGAACAGTATGCCGAAGTAGCGGTTCCTGTAGGTAGCGTAACGCTGGCTAAACTATTTAACGTTTCTAGTGCCACTATTCGCAATGAAATGGCACGGCTAGAAGACATGGGGTTACTAATGCAACCCCATTCAAGTTCGGGGCGCATTCCTACCGATGCCGGCTACCGCTTTTATGTTAATGGCTTGGCCGATAAAAACGCCACCCAGCCGCCTATGCCGGCTAAAAGTACTAAAGTGTTAGAAGCGCGCATTCAGCCAAAACAAAACGGTAGAGCTGACAAAACCATTCGTAGTGCCGTAGACGTACTGGTGGAATTAACGCACAACTTAGGCCTTGCGACCATTGGCGATGAGCTGTACATAAATGGTATGGGAAATTTATTTAGCCACCCAGAATTTTTTGAAGGAAAGCAGGTGCAAGCCGTGGCTGGGCTTCTAGACAACTTGGAGCCTTGGCTAAGAGAAGCAGCGCCAAATGAGCCAATAAATGTATATATAGGGAGTGAAAATCCTATCGGTAAAAGTAGTGGTGCTTCTTTAATTATTAGTAAATTCTGTTCCCCCTACAGTGACCAAAGTTACATAGGCGTTTTAGGACCAACCAGGCAAAGTTATGAAAAAGTTATGCGTTTAGTGCACCACGCTGGGCGCATGTTAGAGGAGTCATTAAATGAATAAAAAACCTAAGAAAGAAATTAAAAAGGCCGCAGCCCTTAACCAAGAGCCCGCACCAACTAATGAAGAGGCAGGCAAGATAAAAGAACTTACTAACGACCTCCAGCGGCTAAGGGCAGATTTTGAGAATTACCGCAAACGCGTTGAACAAGACAAGCAAACTGCCAGGGGCTTTGCTAAACAGGAAACTGTCCTTAAGCTGTTACCTGCCCTAGATAATATAAACAGAGCCACCAGTCACCTGCCAGCTAGCTTAGAAGATAACCAGTGGGCCAGTGGGGTGGTAAAGTTGCCTAAAATTTTACAAAAAGACTTAGCCGCCATTGGTGTGTCACCAATACTCGCGGCCCCCGGAACCCCTTTTAATCCGCAGTTGCATGACGCCATCCAAATGGATGAAGCGGCCGAAGGCGAAACTGAAGTTGTGGCAGAGGAGCTACAAACAGGTTATATGGTAGATGGTGTAGTTATACGGCCGGCCATGGTCAAGGTTACCCGTAATTAAAAGAATCTAATACCAGCTACCCATACGGGCACTCATGCTTTAGATTCCGCTGGCACAATTGCTGCTTGTTTGCATACCATAAGCCATTTAGTTATAATAAAAGGCATAAGTACTATAATAGTAAAAATTAAAGGATGGGCAACAACATGAGCATAAAAGCTACAGAACAATATATACGTGCGGCAAATTATTTGACGGTTACGCAAATTTTTTTACAAGACAACTTTTTATTAGAAAGGCCATTAAAGCCAGAAGATATTAAGCCACGCCTGTTGGGGCACTGGGGAGGATCACCTGGAGTTAACACTGCCTATGCCCATTTAAGTAAATATATTAAAAAATATGGCAATGAAATGCTCTTTATTTTAGGCCCTGGCCATGCTTTTCCGGCACTCCAGGCTAACCTTTTCCTAGAGGGTTCATTGCAGCGGTTTTACCCCAATGCTACCCACACCTATGAAGGCATTGCCTATATTTCTAAATACTTTAGCTGGCCTTACGGTTTTCCCAGCCACTCTAGCCCAAGTGCGCCAGGAGTCATTTTAGAAGGGGGAGAGCTTGGCTATTCGCTATCTACCGCTTACGGCGCTGTATTAGATAACCCAGGCTTAATTGTAGCCACCTTAATAGGTGACGGCGAAGCAGAAACTGGCCCACTAGCTGGTGCCTGGGCCCTTAATAAAATAGTAGACCCACGTACTAATGGTGTAGTACTACCCATCTTAAACTTAAATGGTTACAAAATTTCCGGGCCAACTACCTTTGGGCGCATGAGCGACGAAGAGCTGACAGACTTTTTCATAGGTTCTGGTTACAATCCACGAATTGTTGATGGGGTGAACCATCCTAATCTTGATGAGCAAATGGATGAAGCCATGGACTGGGCGCACCAAGAAATTCAAAAAGCTACTAGCGCTCCTGCTAACAAGACACCAATCTTGCCTATGATTATTATGCGCACCCCTAAGGGTCACACTGGGCCTAAGGAGTATAACGGCGATAAGATTGAAGGTAATGCTTTATCACATCAAGTTGTCTTTACGGAAGCTAAAACAGATGCTTCTCAGCTACGTGCCTTAGAAAAATGGTTAAAATCCTATAAGTTTAATGAGTTATTTAACCGTGAAACTGGTTTTAAAGACTTTATTGACCCAGTAATGCCAGAATTTGAAAAACGCATGGGAATGAACCAGCGCGCATTAAGTGGTGAGCCTTATTACAAACCACTAAAACTACCTAATATTGAGTTCTTTGCAGAGGATGCCAGCGTTCCTGGTACTATCGGCTCCAGTAGTATGCGCCGTGTTGGGCTATATATGAAAGAAGTTTTCCGTCTTAACCGTGAGGAAAAGAACTTCCGTGTGATGAGTCCAGATGAAACTTACTCTAACAAGATAGATGATATTTTTGAAGAAACTAAGCGTGCATGGGTCTGGCCAATAGAATCTTGGGATAAAGACTTAGCTGCTGATGGTCGCGTCATGGAAATGTTAAGTGAGCATAACCTACAGGGTCTTGCCCAGGGGTATATCTTAACTGGACGCCACTCTGTTTTTGCTAGTTATGAAGCCTTTATTCAGGTGGTAGCTAGCATGATGG
>CAYFUI010000016.1:0-15092 GCA_964346445.1 uncultured Candidatus Saccharibacteria bacterium
GCCAAGTTTAAGAAACTGGCTTTTATTTAATTTGACTCAATTTGATTGGTGATCCCACCGGGAATCGAACCCGGATTGCCAGGATGAGAACCTGGTGTCCTAACCGTTAGACGATGGGACCGCTTCCATTATATTAACAAACAGGCTGTGCTGTGTCTAGCCACCCATTTAGCGGCTAATCTTCACCATCAAACATGCGCTCCAATATACGAAGCAGTTTTCTTGGTGTTATTTCTGCTTTGACTAAATACGCATCTGCCTTAGACTCCATGTCTTCTTTAAGGTCTAGGCTTTGCTCGAAATTTGTAATCACAATTATTTTTGAGTTTGGCACTAGGTCCTCGTCTCCGCGTAAAGTGTCCAGTATTTCTGTACCGCGCTTTTCTGGTAACATTATATCGAGTAAGATAATATCATATTTCTTGTTTTGTGCCGCAACTAAGCCGTCATTTCCATCTATCATCCAGTCCACACTGTAACCAGCTTTTTGGAGGCTGCGCACGTACATTTCTCCAATAAAGCGATCATCTTCAATACATAATACAGTTCTATTTTTCATTTTTACCCCCTGTACATTCCATGATTTTTGATCCACCCACCACCTTCACTTGTTAAGTTAATGTTTTGTTGGTTATTTAAGGTTGACTCAACAGACGCATAAGTGGGGATGGTTATGATAAAAGTAGACCCTTTGCCCTCTTCGCTCTTAACGGTTATAGTACCACCATGAGCCTCAGCAATGGCTCGGCTAATATAGAGGCCTATTCCAGTTCCCGCAACGGTTTCTCGGGAACGGTGTGACCGATAGAATTTCTGAAAAAGGTTTGCTAAAACATTACTGGGCATGCCTATTCCATTGTCTTGAACTGAAAATTTAACAAAGCTACCCTCTTCGTAGGCGGACACTGATACTGTTCCTCCTTCATGGCTGTATTTAATGGCATTGTCTATTAAGTTAGACATAGCTTCACTTAGGCTAGTGCGATCTGCTGCAATTTGCGGTAAGTCGTGTGGAATGTTTACATTCAAGCGACGTCCTTGTAAAGAAGCTCGCAACTGCATATCATCCTCAATGGTGCGATAAATAGACAAGAAAGAGTCTTTGGCCAAGTTTATTTTGAGATGGCGGCGATCATAGCGGGAGGTATTTAAGATATTGTTTATGTAGCCAGAAAGCTTGTTGGCAGAAACTTCTAAGCGTTTAAATAGTTCATTTTGATCGCCCACTAAAATATCATCTAGTTCGTCGTGAAGGACGTCAATGTAGCCTCTGATTACTGTAATCGGACCACGTAGCTCGTGTGCAGCAAATGCAATGAAATCTAATGCCTCCTCATCAGGCTCATAGGTAGCAGTGCGGTCTACTAGCGTTAATACAGTTTCATGTGGGCTGTCTTTTTGAAAATTAGCATAAACATCAAATATTCGCCTATCTTCTTGACCAGGAAGCTGGTCAGGTACGCGTTTCCACATTTTAATTGCATTAACTTTATTTTGTTTGCAATTTTCCATCCAACGCTCAAGGGTGTCTGCGCCACTGAAAAGAAGGGAGACCTCTTTTACCCCACCAGATTTAATATTAATAGGCGCTCCTTTGGTCGCATAAGCTATATCACCATTTACGTCAAAGGTTATAATTTTTGTTTCCATTCTATTGAGGGATTGCAGGATGTCTTGCGTTGCTGCTTGCATGTCTGGGCTACTTTCTTTGGTATCACCATCTGGAGCACTCTTTTGACCGTAGATAAAAGACAGGGCGGTGGCCAAACCAGTGTTTTTATATTTTTTAGAGTTTATGTTAGGTGCAGTTAGTGATGTGACGTTTTCGCCCGTTGATTTTGATGCCGCTGCTAAAATATCTTTAAAAGGTTGCAGGATATGACGAAAGATAAGCCCGTTGATGACCATGAAAACGATGACCAGGGTGAATATAATTGCCCAGAATAAGACGGATCCAAAACCATAGTCTGTTAAAAAATATAAGATGACACCAACTAGGGCTGCTTCAAACAAGCTAATAGTAGCAGTAGCTATATTCATTTGCTTAACTGTATAGATCCAATAGTCGTTAATAGATTGCTTAGTTTGATTTATATTTTTATTGTCAGTAGAGACCTTTACTGCCATTGCACATCTCCTTTACCGTTAGGTATTGCCATAATCCATGTTTGTCCTCGCGCCAGTGGCACAACTTCTCCAGCTGTGTCTAAAAAGACTATCTCATCTGTCACTGCTTCGCGCTTCCATAATACGTCCTGTATTGTCCCATTTTGAAAAATAACCGCTCTGCCCTCGCCAGTTGTGATAATGTTTTCGCGGACGCCATCTTCATTTACGGTATTCTCGTTAACAAACATTGCTATTACTACCGATGGGCTAATTTGACCATCTTCTCTGTCCATGTGCGGCCCCCCACCTAGACTCCTTAAGTAAATATTACTGGTAGAGTCATAAGTGTATGACGGGTTGTATTGAGCGCTACTTATTTTTGCATTAATAACATTTGCCTTTGGAAGCGCCTCTTGATGGGCCTTTTCCTTTTCACTGAGTGTAGCCTTGAGTCGTGAGAAACCTTTTATTTTAGAGGTTGAGTAGCCTTTTTCTTGATTTAAGCGATCGATTCTTTCAAAGCTGGTGTAGACGTTATGTGGGGCCCTTCGGTCGCTTGAGCGCCAGTAAGTGCCTCCGTTAAAAAACTGGTCAATGTCACGGTAGCTACCGTTTCTTACTTCGTCTAATGCCCTTTTGCTGCCACCAACATGGGCGACACTAGCATCATAGGGGCGCAGCCATTCCACGTAATACGGTCGTAAGCTTCTGACTGGGCCAACAATTTGCGGTTTCTCTGCTTGATAGAGCACCAAAAAGCGCGTTATCCCTCCCTCGGCCACTGCTTCGTAAACTAGGCCACTATTTTTTAAACCAGATTGCGGGCGGGCAGCTGGACTATTCTCAATCATGACCGCGGTGATTGCGGCATGAGCATCTTCTGGGTTATCTACAACAGTGCCGGTTAAGCTCGAATAGTTATTAATGTCTATGACGACATCACTTGAAGGATAAACAATGGGGCTGCTAACACTGATTGTGTTTATAGCGTTAAGCCTCGCCTGGTAAATGAATAGAAAGCTAGCCCACGCAGCGGTGAGAACTATCATGATAGAGATAGCATGGTTTAGTATCCACTGTAAGGTGTTATTTAGGATTTTTTTTGTTTTTGCCATAACTATAATAAATTATAACATAAATCAAGGAGTGTAGGCTATAGCTTTTTTTAGTCTTTTAACAGTCTCTTCTTGGCCGAGTATGGCAATAGAGTCATTGAGCTGTGGACTAAACGCCGTCCATGTTAAACAAGTCCTAATTAAGCCAAATAAAGTAGCGGGTTTAGTCCCTGTCTCGTCTAATAATTCATTCAAAGCAGCTTGGATAGGCTCTGGCTTAAACGTGCTGCCTTCAAGTTTTTTGATGGTTTTTTCAAGAAGTTGGTTTATATCTTCTTTAGTTAACTTTTTTAGCTGCTTATTGTTGTTAATTTGCTGCCAATCAATTTCTGGCTCAATGAAAAAGAACTCAGTTAATAACGGTAAATCTTTTAGAGTTTTTAGCCTTTCTTTAGCTAGCTTCAGTATCTCATCTTTCTTTTGTTGCGAGGCATTTTTAGCGGTTTGGGGCCAATAGCCTTCAGCAAGTTTCGCTAGCTGCCCAGTGCTTAGCTCTTTTATGTGTTGTCCGTTTATCCAGTTTAACCGTTTTTCATCAAAACGTGCACCGCTTCTGCCCACTCGTTCTAGGCTAAATTTATCGATTAATTGTTGCACCGTATATACTTCTTGTGTTGTGCCATCATTCCAGCCCATGCTGGCGATAAAGTTAATTAAGGCGCTAGATAAATAGCCCTCGTTTATATAGTCCAAGATATCTTTGGCATTATCACGCTTGGAAAGCTTTTTTTGCCCACTAGGGGCTAATATGTGGGGCAAAGTGGCGAACTTAGGGTGAGATAAGTTTAATGCATCATAAAGGTTTAAAAAGTTAGGTTGACTGGCAATAAACTCTTGTCCACGAATGACATGCGTAATTTGCATGTCCGCATCATCAACGATGTGAGCAAAGTTGTAGGTAGGGTAACCATCGGCTTTTATTAAAATAAAGTCATCTATCGCTTCCTTGCCGGCACTTAATTTGCCCATGACTAGGTCGTCCCACTCATAGTCTTTGGGGTCACTTTTGAAACGGAGGGCCGTTTTGCCATCCCATTTTGGCGGGTTTTCAGGCCGGTGGTTGCGATACAAAAATGGTTTCTTTTGCAACTTCGCTTCTTGTCTAAAAACTTCTAGCTCTTCTTGTGTGTAGGGGTCCGCATAGGCGCGTCCGCTATCAATTAATTTCTGAGCCCATTCTTGGTAGCGAGCTAGGCGCTCACTCTGGATGTAGGGGCCATAGTCCTGGTTTTGAGTGTCTGGTCCCTCATCGTAAGAAAGTCCCAGTTTATTCAGTGTTTTAATTATGTGCTCTGTTGAACCTTTGACTTCACGGCTTTGGTCTGTGTCTTCTATTCTTAATATAAACTTGCCATTATTCTGTTTCGCTAGCAGCCAAGCAAATAATGCAGTTCTTACCCCACCTACATGCATGAAGCCAGTAGGGCTAGGGGCAAACCTGGTGCGGATTTGTGCTTTTTCGCTTTTCATTGTATTTACTATCTTAGCACATTAAGAACAAGGTGTAGGCTAGCTTAGACCGTCAACGATGGCTCTAAGTTGCGACGCATCCAAATCAAGATAGCTTTGTATGCTATAAAGCACTTCACCATTTATCCATGTTGAATAATATTTCCCATTACGGTCGTAGTGATAAATGGTTAAGCCTTTATATTCTGTTGTTGTAAGGTTTTTGTTGGAATTGTTTTCTAGGCTAGCTTTGAGCTTGGTTGCATCCCAAAGTGTCTTTCTTTGTTTTAACAAGACAGCATTTTTACTAGAAGCTTTCTCGTAAGCTGGCAATAGCTTTATCGTGACGGCACCATTGTCTAGTTCTGCATAACCAGCACGTTTAAACCCATCCGGGAGTTCTTCTGGGTATTTTGCCATAATACCTGCCTGGTTGTTGGCCATTTGTAATGATATATTTGGCAACATTATTTTTATTAAAATGTAACATGTGCCAATAAGTAGCAGTGTAATTACGCTAATGAGGATTAGTGTTTTTTTATTTATTTTATAGATTTTTCTTTTAGGCCTATTACGGAGCCTTTTGCTTTTAGTTGGAGTTGGTGCTTCTTTTAATGCCTGCGCTATGGCCTGCTCTTTAGCGGTTAACGGCTTCTTGACGGTGGGCTTAGCGTTACTAATAGTGCTTGTGGCCGGGCGGACGGAGCTCTTTGCTGGCTTCTTAGCTGGTTCAAGGGTCACCTTTTTGTTTAATAGGGGTTCTTTGTTAAACCGTGAAACGCCAGGGCTTTTTTTGGCTGTTTGTGCCTTGGCTGCCCTAGCAGTAGTTTTTTTCACTCCCTGGTTCGTTTTGATCTGACTATTATTAGCAACTGGCCGCTTAGTGTATTGACGGTTTAAAGTTTTAGATTTTTGTGGTGCCTTATGCACTGAGCCAGCACCAGGCTTGATATCTTGCATTTAATTCCACCCTCTCGCAGTAGCGTTATGTTTATGCTTTAATACCATATTAGTAGTTTATCTAATCTAATTCAAGTATAATGTAAAATGAATGAACAAAGAGGAGCGTAAAAAGTCTATTTATAAAAGAGCTGTGCTCTATACTGTAATTACTATTACTACAGTTATAATTACCTTGCTTTTAGGCTTTTATACTTTTGGTTTTAGGTTAGACCCATCGCTTGGTAAGATTGAGAGAACTGGGTTGGTGCAGTTTGGCTCAAGTCCATCTGGGGCAATTTCAGCAGTTGATGGAAAGGCTGTTCAGTTCCGTACCCCTAATAAAACTGTCGTTAGTGCTGGCTCGCATAATTTTTCTATGGAACGAAATAATTACCACCCATGGCATAAAACATTAAATATCAAAGCAGGAATGCTACGGTGGTTAAACTACGCTATCTTGGTCCCTAAGCAGATGGAGACCCAAGCAATGATGGATTTTGAGACGGTGGCCAGCACGTTAGTGTCGCCAGAAAATAAAGAAATTGCCTTATTACCTAACGAAGCTCTGCCAAGTGTTACTATTTTAGATATCCGGGCTAATGATATTAAGGCTAAAACGCTTGATATTGCGCCCGATGTATATTCCGATAGCGGTGCCGAAGGGGTAGATCATCGTTTTCATATGGTTGAGTGGGATGTAGGCGGGCGCTACCTTTTAATTAAACATTATTTTAATGATAGATATGAGTGGATTGTTGTTGATACTCAAGACGTGCTGAGGACCAAAAATTTATCAACTCATTTTGATATTCCTATTTCACAAATTAAATTTATAGATACTGGTGGAAACAAATTCTTTGTACTAAGTGGTAGCGATATTAGACGCCTTGATTATAACGGCTCTACCATATCACACCCAATGGTTACCAATGTAAGTAGCTTTATCACATATAATAAAGACTATTTAGTATATATAGGTCAAGAAGAAGTCGATACGCAAGTTAGACAGGTAGTTGGGACACTTCGTGACGGAGATAAAGGTGGCACTGTAGTAAAAAGCTTCACTGGTTCTAACCAGGAAATTAAAATTGCAGCAACTCGGTATTTCAATGAAGACTATATTGCTATCTACAGTGGTAAGCTGTTGCAATTATTAAAAGGTAACTTTCCCACAGAGGGCGGATTAACTGACAACCTTAAGGCTGTCATGTCTTTAAGTATTGATCAGCCGGTGGCCAACATGACTTTTGGAGAGTCTGGACAGTATCTAATGCTGCAACATGAAGGTAGCTTTTTGAGCTATGACCTTGAGTATCAAGACGTGCATAAGTTTAACCTCCACGCTTCAAGTGGTGCCTTTAATTACGGCTGGCTTAATTCTACTCACCTATGGAGTAACAGTAATGGGGTAATTTCAATTCATGAGTTTGATGGCCAAAATACCCATCGAATAGCCCGTGCGTCTTCCGCATTCACCCCAGTTTACACCAATAATAAAAAGTATATATATTCGTTCAAGCAGGTTGACGGAAAAGTTGTTTTACAGCGCAGCTTAATGATCTTACGTTAAAGCTTAGCGTGAAAAACGTGAACCAAACATATTAGTTATTGCTTTTTCTATCCAAGTAGGCTCGATACCAGGGATGTCACTTGTTTGCTCTGAACTACCCACGGTTTCCGTTGCCTTTAATGGATCTGGTGATATTTGTTCGGCGGTCACTAATAGGCGTTGCAACGCCGTTCCTAGTGGTGTACAGGTGATTAAAGTCATGACAGGCTTACCCTCTGTGTCGTAAACCAATTTATCAACTTGCTCTGGATATACGACCTCTGTCCTGGTTACAGCATAGGTATAGCGCTTCCCGTTATAATGAGCGTAAATTTTATCCCCTGGTTCCAACTTGTGGAGTTGCGCAAAGACAAACTTGTAATCACTTTTCATAAAGAGGTCCCCGCTGCTATGGCCTGACAAAACGGTGTTGCCAATTTCACCTGGGTGGCTACTAGCGCCAGGTATGGCAAAGTGCCCCAAGCCGTCACGCATTGCGGCGTTTTGTGAAGCTGCATCGTTGCCGATATCGTAATGGACGGGAACGTCGACATTTATTTTAGGTATAATTAACCGTGGTGCTGGGTCAACATCTATGTTGTCTGGGGTGTCAATAACTATATTTTGCGGATCAATGTTGCCTGGACTAACATAGGCTACTACATTAGAGATAACCAGTTGGTTGAATTGTAAAAATAAGAAAATTAAAACGGCTAAAGAGGCTGCCATAATAGGCATAAAGTGTCTGCTCTTACGTACTTTGTCGGCATTGTCTAGTAAGCGTCCTTGAATCTTTTTTTGTAAACGCCTAGAAGCTTCTTCTTCAGAGATTAATTTTGGACCACGCAAACCTTTCGGGAGGCGGTCAAAGTAGTTGGTTTTTGCCTGCTTGTCAACAGCTTGAGCAGTCTTAGAGGGTGTAGTTTTAGAAGCGTCAGTCTGGCTGGGCTGCTTATTGCCTGGACTTTGTGCCTTAAGCGACTGGATTGGCTTGTTTTGCTGCTGATAAAGCTGTCTACTTGCAATTATTCCCGCTTTTTGCCGCTTTAATGCTTTTTGAGCCGCATTATAGTGGTGGCTGTAATACTTTTCATAATATTCTTTATAATAATCTTGCCATGCTGTTTTATACTTCCCCCACTCTTTGTTGTTAGCTTGCGGTTGGGTTTCTACATAGCTTCGTTGATAAGGGCCAATATCTGGCTTTGGACGATTAGACTGAGGTCGTGTTGAGGTTTGGGCTGTTGCTGATGGCTGCTGAGTGCCTGATTCAGTTGAGGCCGTGCTCTCATTATTACGAGGAGCACCACCAAATAGAGAGTCTAATTGCCCTCTAATGATATTTGCAGCCGCTTCACGATTTTTATTAGGCGTTGCGTTATCTTCTCTGGTATTCTTGTCGTCATTATTCATATTTTCTTTAATTATTATATAATAAAACACCTTAAAAGTTAACTGGTTATGTTTAAAAATAAAGTGTTATCGTAAGTTTTCTCGTTCTTGCTTATGCAAAGCGTGCTTAGCCAGAGCATTTTGAATTATATAGTTGGCTGCAGAAGCGATGATTCCTACTCCAAACAGGGCATAAAATATCGTGAAAACTTTTCCACTAACTGTTGTAATCTCTACACTGCTGTAGCCAATAGTTGTTAAGGTCATTACACAAAAGTAAAAGGCATCTAGCGGTGTCAAGTTTTCAGCAAAACTATAAAAAAGTGTACCGACAATTAAAAACACGATTGCTACTGAAATAATAGGAGCAATCTGTGGCAGGTGCGTTTTACTTTTTTGTGATTTGTTTTGTTTATAAACGTCTTTTCTTGTCATTTCCCTATGCTGTTTTTATTCAATTTTAATTGTAACTAATTTGTGGTACCGCGAGCCGGAATTGAACCGGCACGTCCAAATGGACACGAAATTTTGAGTCTCGCGTGTCTACCAATTCCACCATCGCGGCGCATGAACTAGGTATATTTTTAGTATAACACAGCTGTAGTAATAGCTTCTAGTGGCTTACTTTTAGACCACATTAATTGACAGCTTGCCCGTGTGGCAAATTCTCCAGACCAGATGGACATAGGGTTTTTAAGCGGCGTTGTTGTCACTTGCCCATTTGCAGCTACTATTAAAACTCCATCGTGATAGGTAGTTAATGAGATGGGGTAAGTGATAGTGAACTTATGAAGTATCTCAACAAGGTTACTTAATTGAATGTTAAAGGTAATCATTTTTGGGTAGTAGGTTGTTCTAAAGATTTTTTGTAGTTGCGCTAAGGATGTAATGAGAGTGATATTCCGGTTTTCTAAAATAAAGGCCATGTCAGTCATAAGCAGGTCTATGGTGTCACGCGCTAAAACAGCTGGCTTATCTATGCTTTTAAGAAAATTAGCCAACAATAAGCTTGTTTCACTATTTTTCCCATTATCACCAATCAATAGCACAGCGTTTGCCCATTCAAGTAGCGCCTGGAATGACTCCATGGCCGCATGACTAAACGACCCAGTGCTCGTACTGCTTGCCAGTGATATATTAGTGGTGCCTGGTGGCATTAGCGGCTTTAAAGTGTCTGGTAATAATAGTTTTACGTCGCCTGCCCCATATGCCATAGCAGTTTCATATGCCATAATGGCCGCCCTAAAACCTGCTTTGCTGCCACCCGCGATACCTAAGTTTCCGGCTAATTGTTTTTGCTCTGGCTTGGCCCATTCAATATCGGGAAATAAAGGCTTATTTTTGTCTTGTTTTAGCCAGTATGAGTCAGCCATTATACCTTGAGCCCCTCTACTTGAACAGAAACCGGACAATGGTCTGACCCTAAGATGTCGCCATGAATACCAGCGCCTGTGACGTAGGGTGCGGCTGCTTGACTGGCCAACCAGTAGTCAATACGCCAGCCAACATTTCGCTCCCTGGCTTTAGAGTAGTGAGACCACCAGGTGTAAACCCCTTCTTTATGCGGGTAGATACTGCGGAAGGTGTCAATAAAACCATTCTTTAGAAGTTCATCAAAACCTTCTCTTTCTTCTAGCGTAAAACCATGACGACCTTTATTTTCTTTAGGCCGAGCAAGGTCTATTTCCTTATGGGCTACATTCAAATCCCCTGCAACGAACAAGGGTTTAGTCTTGGCTAAGGTTTCAATATGCTCTTTAAACGCTTTATCCCAGCCTAAGTGCCTTAATGGAATGCGCGAGAGGTCATTCTTACTATTAGGAGTGTAAACAGAAATGACCCAAAAATCTTGAAATTCTACACTAATTAGGCGCCCTTCAGCGGTCGTATCTCCGTATTTATCAATTAATAATTGGTGATATTTTTTTTGAACTGCTGGTAGGAAGCCATTAATTGCCTGTAGCGCTGGCGCTTTAGAGATGATGGCTGTCCCGCTATAGCCGGGGCGGCTGGCGGTATTCCAGTAACCAAAATAATCTTTCAGCTCTTCAGGGTGGCCAATATCTTTAGACAGCCGGGTCTCTTGAAGGCATAAAACATCAGGATCTTCTAGCTCTAAAAATTCTTTTAATTTACCACTTTTTAAATTGGCCCTTAAGCCATTAATATTCCAAGAGTATAGTCCTAATTTCATTTATAAATACCCCCACTTCTTTTTTGTTCTCTGGCTATGTCTTTAGCTTTAATGGCATGACGTTTATCATACTGTCGTTTACCGCGCCCAGGTGCAATCATTAGCTTGATAAAGCGTTGGCCTGTAATAAGTTTAAGAGGTACAATTGTGAACCCCTTGTCTTTTTCTATTTGTAAATTTTGAATTTGTTTTCGTTTTAATAATAATTTACGACTGGAGGTGTCTACAGTTTTTTGTCCACTACTGCCTTTTTGATTTAATTTTAAGCTAAAACTAGCGTTGTTAAGCCAAGCTTCACCACCACGTAATGTGACAAACGAGCCTTTAAGCTGCACTAAGCCTTCTCTTGCCGCGCGTACCTCTGGCCCGGTCAAGACAATCCCCGCTATTATCGTTTCGCCTAGCGTGTAGTCGTAAGCAGCCCGACGGTTGTGAATAACACCGTTAGGGCGTTTTTTTGGTTTAGTTTTAGCTTTAGCCATATTTTCATTATACAGGATGTAGCTGTGACGGTAGAACTATTGGGTTAATTTCACCATTAGGCTGTCTAACTTTTTAGCTGACTCTTTCCAGCTATAATTTTTTAAGTGTTTTTTGCTTTTTATTAAAAAATCTTGTCTCGTTTCTGGGTTGTTGTTTAGTAAGTTTATTTTAGCCGCGAAATCCTGTTCATTATCAAAAAATAAGGAACCAGGACCACCTACTTCCCGAAAGATTGTGGTGTCTCTTAAGACCGTTGGCACACCCATATTCATAGCTTCAACTATAGGCAGGCCAAAACCCTCACTTTTACTGGCACTTACCATAATGGCCTGATTAGCCAGTAAGCGTGCGTACTCTTTATCAGTCACTCCGTTATGGAAGATCAGACTGTTTTTAGATGTGTTCAATTTTTCTAGTTGTTCTCGCCTATCTTTCGAAATGCGACTCAATAAATGTAGATTATAGCCAGCTGGCAGTAGTGCGAGAGCTCTGATTAGCAGCTCGACATCTTTATAAGGCATAAATGAACCCATGTATATTAGATTGTTTAATTCTTGCCTAGGTTTTTGCTGCTTTAACTTTAGGTTTAATGGTACTAGGCTTTTGAAGTCTCTTGGGGCATTTGGCAATACATGTATGGAGCGTTTTGTCATATTTTTAGCTATTAATTGCTGCTTAACAGTTTGGCTGACTGTAGCTACTGCGTCCGCTCCATTTAGGACAATCCTGCCTGGAATGTATGAAGAGTGGTACAGGCGCCAACCAAGTTTAATTAATGGGTTAAATTGGCTAGGGGGCTTTTTATGTTCATAGTAAATCAAGTCATGCTGTGTGAGGATGAGTTTATACTTTCTGCCCAGGCTGCCCATGGTTTGCATAGGGCTAAAAACTACATCTGGCTTATATTTGTTTAAAACTAAGCCACTAATTGGCTCCAGTAAGGACGTTGGGGCGTGTATCTTGATGTATTTAGCGCCCTGAGGTAGTAGATCTAGCTGCTTAGTGTCATTAATTAAGAAAGTAATTGGGCGTATATTAGCCAATGACGTGCCAAGCTCAGCACTATAACGGCTAATGCCATTATGAAATTCGGGGTCTATATATCTTGCATCAAAAAACGCCTTCATTTGTTTATGATACAATGAGATTTATGAAAATAGCAATGGCAGCCGACCTCTATTGGCCCACTATTAATGGAGTGACCACGGCAGTAAGAAGCTTAGCGCACGGCTTAGCAGACCAAGGGCACGAGGTTATGGTAATTGCCCCCAGTCAAACAATGCGTCCAGAGGTTGAGATGGATGGTAATGTGAAGGTTTATCGTACAAGATCGGTTCCTTTTTCTTTTTATCAAAATTTTAAAATTTCATTGGCCCCAGGCATTGAGGTTAAAAAGGCTTTAGATGAATTTCAGCCAGATGTTATTCATATAGAGATGCTGTTATTAATTAGCCAAGCAGCCATGCGTTATGGCCAAAAAAATAATATACCGTTGGTGGCTACAAACCATGCCATGCCGGAAAATTTGATGGACAATTTACGCTTACTATCTCATGTCTCTCGGCCCATTAACTATGTCGTCCGGATGGGTGCCGCGCGCTTTTATGAAAAGGCAGATGTCATCACTATGCCAACCCAGTCGGCTATCGATCTATTCGATGAAACAAGCAATGTAAAGAAGCCCCTTCTTGCTGTGTCTAATGGCGTGAAGCTGAATGAGTATCAGCCAAAAAAAGCAAAGCAGGAAACCTATAATAAATATGGCATACCCACTAATAAACCAATTGTGGGTTACCTAGGGCGCCTTGATGCCGAAAAGCACTTATCGGTTTTGATTGAAGCTTTCTACTTGTTACATAAAGACATAGCTGATGCTCGGCTCGTAATTGTGGGCGATGGAACCGATGTAAAGCACCTCAAAGAGTATGCTCATGCCTATGACATTTCAGATAAAGTAATTTTTACTGGTAAAGTTAGCGAAGAGGATAAAATAGATTTGCACCGGACGTTTGATGTTTATGCTATTCCTTCACCGGTAGAGCTTCAGAGTATAGCCACTCTAGAAAGTATGGCTAGCGGCAACCCGGTTGTGGCGGTTGATGCAGGTGCACTGGGCGAACTGTGTCAAAATGGCCGAAATGGCTTCTTGGTAGAAAAAGATAATCCGACGCAAATGGCAGACGCCTTGAAAAAGATTTTATCAGACAAAAAAATGCAAAAAGATTTTTCTAAAGAGAGTTTGGCCATAGCTAAAGAGCATGCTATGGAGCATACTATAAAAACTTACGAAAATATTTACTCAGATTTAATAGATTCTAGGAAATCGTAAATCATATTGGCCACTAGTTTTGGTGATTCATAATGTGTAAGGTGCCCTGAAGTCTCTATAATATTAATTGTGCCTTTTGGCAGTGCTTGATAAAGCTTTATTTGTTTTTCTAGGGGCGCAATATCGTCTTTTTCTCCGGCAATTATTAATGTAGGAATATCAATTCTTGTGGCGTACTCCTTGACGCCATGGTTAGACGAGGCTAGATAAGACTCTGTTAAGGCCTTAATGCTGGTAAAGTCATTGAAGTGCGCCAAATGCTCTTTATTAATAAATTGGCGCTTTTCCTTGCTACGGTCTTTAATCATAAATTCACTAGCAATTAAGGTAGTAGTTTTAGCAGAAAACCATTTATGAGCTAACGGCTGCGGTAGTTTATTTCCAACCCAATAATAAGCGTCACCAGCTTTATCTGTGGTCGATTTAGAATGGTTTATGGCGGTCGGTATGGGGTTTAGCAATATTAAGCATTCAATTTGTCGTGAATTCTTTTTTTGGCTAGCATAAGCTGCTGTTATTACACTGCCAAAAGAATGCCCTAGTAAATTAGGCTTTACCTTAACCTTAAACTGCTTTGTTACATCTTGAATAAACTGGGCTAGCCATTCTTCATAATTGCTTAAAAAATAATTAGATAAATTTGGCCCTTCTCCAAAGCCAGGAAGGTCTGGTACGATTACTAGTTGACCTTTTTTAGCTAGCTCTTTTGCAATTAACTCTAGGCCGTGGTGCGTGCCGCGGTAACCGTGAATTAAAATGCTAACAGCGTCGCTATTTTTATCTCCATAGGTCCAAAAAGCCGAACCATGTTTAGTTTTTTCCATTACTTGACACCCATAGTTAAGGTTATACTTTCGCTATCCCCTGGTCTTCTAGGGCTTGGATAATCTTAGGACGGTCAAAGCCATGAATAATTACACCATTAATATCAGTAACTGGCACACCCTTGAAGTTGTCGCCTACTTTTTTAATCAGCTCTTCTTTATGTTTAGGATCTGCCTCAATATCTTTGGTTATGTATTCAACATTTATGCTGTCTAGCCATTCTTGCTCGGTTTTGCAAAAAGCACACCATGGGGTTTTGTATATAATTACTTTAGCCATTTTTCTCCTTATATTATTCATCTGACTTCTAACCCTTATTATACCTTATATAATCGTGTTATAATTTAATCATATGCAATATGTTAAGAGTAAAAAATTACCTTTTGCCGGTTTTGTCCTCCCTACAGTGCTGGTTGTTTCAGTAATTATGCTAACAGCCCTTACGATGTCTCTTAGTATTGTTTGGAGCGGTAGGCAGGCCCTTAAGCAGCAATTTGACCTGCAAAACGCCCGTACTGCTACTATTTCTGGGGCTAATCTAGCCAGTGGTTGTCGCTATGCTACAAATATTATAATTTCCGAAAACATCACTTCTAACTATACCGACTGCGGAAAAACCTTAGCTACGGCTAGTAGTCGTTATCTTGTTCTTACTCCTAATTATGGCAATGCCACTAGCACCTTCGGTTTTAGTGCGAATTACAT
>CAYFUI010000017.1:0-9311 GCA_964346445.1 uncultured Candidatus Saccharibacteria bacterium
TTAGGAATAAAGATAAATTCATCCACATTACGCGGTTACTTATCCACAGCTTTAACTGGGTTGCCTAGCCGTTGTGGATAAAACCACCCCTAGTTGCCCTATTGAATCCTATTAAGGGCTTTAGGTCATTTCATGTTGTGGAAAACTATTTAATTCGTTACAATGGTAGTTAGTAAATGGTAATAACTAAACTATAAACTTAGGGGGTTTTAGTGAACAGTGTATTGTGGCAAAGTGTATTAGGTGAGCTGGAAGTAACAGTTTCCGAAGCAACTTTTGCTACCTGGTTTAAACCTACAAAACTAGTTTCTGTTTCAGACAATGAAGTAGTTATTAGTGTTAATAATGTTTTTGTAAAAAAGCAGCTAGAAATAAAGCTAAACCACCTTGTCAAAGAGTTACTAGTTAAAAACGGTGTTACTTGCCAGAATATTAAATACGTGGTTGAGAGTGCCCCCACAAGGCCGCGCCCCACCAACCGCGAGACAACTAAAGCCCTTCAAGATGTTGCTTCTAGTAGCGGCACCGCTACAACCACCCCCCCTTCCATGGCTAGTACTGGTCTTAACCCGCGCTACTTATTAAGTAACTTTATTGTTGGCTCAAGTAACGACCTGGCCTACACTGCTAGTCAAGCCGTGTCAGAAAACCCTGGGGTAAAGTATAACCCATTATATCTATATGGTGGGGTTGGCTTAGGAAAAACACACCTAATGCAGGCTATAGGTAACGAAATAGTTAGCAAAAACGCTAACGCCAAAGTTCTTTATATCACCAGCGAAACTTTTGTAGACGAATTTTTAAAACATATACGCTATAAAACAAAAGGGTTTTCGGATAAGTACCGTAATGTAGATGTTTTAATAGTAGACGACATGCAGTTTATTGCTGGCAAAGAAAAAACGCAAGAAGCTTTTTTTCACACTTTTAACCATTTACACCAAAACAACAAGCAAATTATCATTAGTAGCGACAAACCGCCAAGTAGCATCCCAACTTTAACTGAACGCTTACGCAGCCGGTTTGAAATGGGCATGACTATAGACATTCAACTGCCAGACTTTGAAACCCGTTGTGCCATACTAAGCTCTAAGGCTGGCTTAAGTAATGTAGACCTAGACCCTAAGGTTGCCGAATTCTTGGCTAATTCAGTTAAGACAAATGTCCGCGAACTAGAAGGTGTCCTTAATAAGTTATTAGCCACTGCAGAAATGGCTAACTGCCTACCAGACCTTGAAATGGCCCAAGGCTTACTAAGCAATGTTAGGCAAACACGACCACAGCACCTAAATGCTAAGCAAGTGGTGGACAAAACGGCTAAGTTCTTCCAAATAGAAGTAGATGAGATAAAAAGCCCACGGCGTGACAAGCACATTGTTGGACCACGACAAATTGCTATGTACCTACTGCGCAGCGAACTGCATTTAAGTTTTCCTAAAATAGCTAATGAACTGGGGCGTAAAGACCATACCACCGCCATCCATTCTGTTGAAAAAATAGAAAAAGCCCTTAAATTTGATTTTATTATTCGTGAACAGGTTGCCTCTATCCGGGAAAGGTTATATAACTAGGGTATGGATAAATTAGGCTTAAATGTGTACAAACTGTGGGTTAAGAGTGGCCTTAATTGTGTAAGCCTATCCACAAAAATGCATAATTATAAAGCACCGCGGCTGCCTGTGGGAAAAGACACCATTCTCCCCAACTCAATCCACAATTACTTAACGGCCTTGTCCACACTAATAACCAGTCCATCCTCCCTGTTGAACAAGTTTTTTACCCACAATCCACACGCCTTATTATTACTAGCGTTAGCTAAAAAAGAAAGGAAATAACAATAACAATGGAACTAACTGTCACACAAGAAAAACTATCAAAAGCCCTAAATGCGGTTGGCCGCGTGGCTAGCAGCAAAAGCCAATTGCCAATACTCAACAATATTCTTTTAAAAACAGAAGGCAACCGCTTGTTGGTAGCGGCTACTAATTTAGAGATGGCAGTTACCGAATATATTGGCGCTAAGGTTATTAGTCCAGGTGCCATCACTATACCAGCACGCCTCATGGCCGACTTCATTCATAGTTTGCCTAGTGGAACAATTAAATTAAAAGAAGTGCGGCATAATTTAAATGTTACTAGTGGCTCATATAAGAGTGTCATTAATGGTGTAATCGCCGATGAATTCCCAGAACTACCCACTATTGCTGAAGACTCTTCTATTCAGTACAACATTGACAAAGATACTTTCAAGCAAGCGGTCCAACAAACCATTATAGCCACTAGCAATGACATGGCTCGTCCAGTTCTAACTGGGGTTTATTGGCACACAGTAAACGGTGTGCTTTATTTAGCCGGCACAGATGGTTATCGTTTAGCAGAAAGGCAGTTGTTTAAGACGAGTAGTGCCGTAAACGCAATTATCCCGGCTTCTACACTACAAGAAGTTTTACGTGTACTAGGCGATGAAGTAGAGGAAGTGGATGTGTTATTTGATGACATTCAGGTACGCTTTAGAATGGGTACAACGGAAATTATTAGTAAATTAATAGACGGCAATTACCCAGATTACAAGCAGTTAATCCCAGAAACCACAGCCACCTTTGCTACCGCTAAAAAGGAAGATTTTATTAAAGTTACTAAAGTGGCCGGCCTGTTCGCCCGTGAGGTTGGTGGTAGCCTTAGTGTGAATATAAATGATAACTTAATTTCTCTCCATTCAGTAGCTAGCCAGCTTGGTGAAAATACATCAGACCTTAAAGCGAAGACAACAGGCGAAGGAAGTATTACTTTAAATTCGCGCTACCTAAGTGAAGCCTTAGCAGCGATTGACGGTAAGGATATATACTTTGGTTTTGACGGTAAATTAGCCCCAGCGCTTTTATATACACCACAAAAAGATGTTAATTACTACCATATTATAATGCCATTAAAGAGTTAGGTGGTGGCTTTTTATGCCTAGTATTAGCAGGCTACGAGTACAAAATATACGCTGCCACACCGACACTGTGGTGGACTTTAGCGAAGATGTTACCGTAATTACGGGCAAAAATGGCGCTGGAAAAACTTCAATACTGGAAGCCTTATATCTGATAGAACGAGGCAGCTTGTTTAGAGGAGGTGACAAGGACATCTTGCAAAAAGAGGCTAATTGGTGGCGAATAGACGCAGTTACACTTAGCCCTAAAACAGGTAAAAACCAAAAAACCGCAAAATACCAACTGCACAAGGAGCAGAAGCGTAAAAGTTTTATTATTAACCAAAAAACGTATGGCCGGTTACCTGCAAATTTTAAACGCCCTGTCATCCTGTTTGAACCTGAGGATTTACGTTTAGTGTTTGGTTCACCCGCCCGGCGCCGCTTATTTATTGATAGGTTTATTAGCCAGCTTGATAAGAGCTACGCAACTATTATTGGGCGTTATGAAAAAGCCATACGGCAGCGCAACAGTTTATTGCAACAGGGTGTCACTAGTAGCGACCAGCTGTTTGGCTGGAATGTGATGGTTAGTGATTACGGGGCTAAAATTATTAAAGCCAGAGGTTACTATAGTAACCTCTTAGGCAGCTATTTTAACGATTTCTATAATTTAATTGCCGCTGACCAAGCTGCAGTTAGCTTAGCCTACTCCCCTTTTGTAGACTTAGCTACCACGGTAGATGGGGCAGACTTTTTTAATGAAACAAGGCTATTAACTGAACTTAATAATAATTTTGAAAAAGACCGTTTACTTGGGACTACAAGTGTTGGCCCCCATCGTCACGATATTTGTTTTTTTTATAAAAATAAGCCTGCACTAAAGGTGGTTTCCCGGGGTGAGTCACGAACAATGGTGTTAGCATTAAAACTAGCAGAGTTAGAAGTTGTAAGAAAAACAACAGGTTCTACCCCATTAGTCCTTTTGGATGATGTTTTTAGTGAATTAGACCAAGATAGGCAGCGCAGCTTAGCCAATCTAACAAGCCAGGCGCAAGTAGTTATTACTAGCGCTCACATTCCAGCAAAGCTGCCTGCCCACGTTATAACGCTATAGGTAACTACCAGCGCCGGCACTCATGTCCATGTCTTTAACCTGTGCCTTGTCATTTGGGTTAGTGGTAATTAATTGCTTTTCTGTTTCACTAGCCTCTATTTGTATTTGTACGTGGCTTTGGCCGGCAAAGAGTAAGCCAGTGCCTACTGGGAAGCTTGTTAGGCGCTTACGCTCTTCACTAGTTAACCTAAAGACGTCTGAAAGAACGTCTATGGCACTCATGGACTGTTTAAGCAGTAGCTGCATAGAACTATTAAAGACGATTGTCCTTCCTAAACGGCTACTCATGAAATCTTCAACGTCTTGGGTAATGGTAGTTAAACCTAAGTTGTATTTCCTGGCCCGTTTAGCTAAACTACTTAAAAATGATGCCGAATCTTCATACTTAAGCAATTGCCAGGCTTCATCTACAATCAGCATGCGTTGTTTTTGTTCAGACCGGGTAATATTCCAGATATGACTTAATATTATATACATAGCAACTGGGCGCAGGTCGTCTTCTAGGTCTCTAATATTAAAGACAACCATTTGGTTATTAATGTCTACGTTAGACTGCTGGCTAAAGATGCCTGCAAAAGTTCCAGTGGTGTATTTACGTAAGCGTTGGGCTAGCTGTGGACCATTGCCACCCATGTGCAAAAGAGTATCGTATAAGTTAACAATGGTTGGCGGTTCAGATTGGTGTGTTAGGGGGTCGCTAGTAATGCCCACCCGCGCATAGGTGTCTATTAATGCCTGGTCAAGGTCTGCCCCTTCGGCAGCGGTTAGGGTTGAGCCAATGCCACCATCGGCAGTAGAGCCAGAAGTTCCTAGCATTAGCCTAAACAAGCCATGCAGTGTCACTAGGTTAGCCCTCAGTGCGTTGTCGGCTTCGTCGCTGTCTATAACTTTTGGTAGGTCAAAGGGGTTAATCCTAGCACTAGAGCTTAGGCTAAAGCGAATATAACTACCTCCGGCCGCTTCCGCTAATTTTTGGTATTCATTTTCTGGGTCTATTATTAGAATTTCCGTACCCATCATCATGCTCCGCAGGGCTTCTAACTTAACCGTAAATGACTTCCCGGCACCAGATTTGGCAAACACCACCATGTTGGCGTTCTCTAAGCTTCTAAAACGGTCAAAAATAACCAGACCCCGGTTATGGGCATTAACGCCGTATAAGACACCCTTGTTGTCGGTTAAGTCGGCGCTGGTGAATGGGAAGCTAGTACTAACGGCACCTGTGTTCATGTTGCGCCTAATTTGTAGCTGGTCCGACATTTGCGGCAATGTACTATTTAAGCCTTGCTCTTGTTGCGAGGTGGCTACTTTACTAAAAAGCATTTGTTGCCCAAACATGGTTTCAATCTTGTTCTGCACAAAGGCTAGCTCATCTAGCGAGTCGGCATAGAGTGTTACGTAAAAACCAAACCGGAAAAACTTTTCTTGTCCTAATTGTATTTGGTCACGTAATTCTTCGGCATCGCCAATAGCCGCCTCTAGGGCTGGGTCGCGTACATTACCCTTCTCCATACTGATAGACATTGAAGCCTCCAGTTGGGTTACCTTTTTGCGTAGGTTATTTAATATTACCTGGCTTTCTACTGGGTAAATATAAAGGCTAATATCTAAAACTTCGTCAACATTCACAAGAGAGCTAATCCAGCCTGTATAAATGGAGCGTGGGTAGCCGTGCACATAAATTGTGCGCCCATATTTTGTTCCTAGCCTAAAATAAGAAGAGTGTATTTCTATACTACTTGGTGCAATTAAATCCCTTAAGGTGGTCACCCCCTTTAGAAATACCTCTTCCATTCGGGCTTGTTCTTGCGCCGCTTGGTCTAGTGCAATTTGTGATGCTTTTTTCTTTTTAGCCATTAAATTAACCTTTCTTCTGCTGGGCCCGTACCTTTACGTGTGTAGATGGAAGTAGTCTCACTAAAATTACCTAATGGCTCACGTAGGGCCGTATCTGGGTTGTAGAAGTTATAATAAAGCTCTCCCAACTCCTTGGTGTTAAGCTGTTTACTTTCTACACCTATATGCTGCAAACCAGCCCTAATGCTATTCACCCGGTTAGCTATTTCTGTTTTAGCCTGCTCATAAACAACATTATCTATCTTTATAACTGGCTCTGGCCCTTTGGCAAAAAGAGTTTTAAAGAAGCCTTTACCTTGGTCAAGAGCGGTATTAAGCTCGCCTTGGGGGAAATAAGGTATAACTACAAAAAAAGCTTTATCCATAATATTCACTTCATGAGAGAGGGCGTCTATAAAATTAATGTAATCATCCATTAAAACATTAAGAAGCATATTGTCATTATTATTCCTAACACTGATTAGCTTATCTATATAGGGACCTATATCTACCCTTTGTGAGCGTATTAAAACCTGGATGGGATGCCCTAAAGAGTTCAAAAAGTTTTGGTAATTCAGCTCAACCGCTTCACGCTCTTCCCCACTCATGAGGTCAAAGTTTATCGGCTTACAGGCAATTACTGCCCTGAAGGTGCCATCAGTCATTATGACCATGTTTTCCCGTATTTCAGAGAGTAGCAGTGTGTTTTGGGTTGAATACGGGTTTGAAGGTGTTTGGGTATTTTGCTGTGTTGTATTATCCACGGGCGGGGCCGGCTGCATTGGCGGAGCTGGCTGCATTTGTGGATTTTGGTTTGGTATATTATTAATATTATCTGGAGACACTCTTAATTTTCCCACCTATCTTAACGAAATAACTACTTCTTCGTCGCCTAACCTATCATGCTTCTCTTTAGTAATCCGTTTTGCTTGGCTAGCAAGTGTAGCAATGGTGAAGTCTTCTGGCGCGTTTGTTGCAAGCTCTATTATATCAGGTGATATGGCTTTTTGGGAATCTTCTTCTTTAGTTTGCGACTCTTCTGTGGCGGCAGCCTGAGCTACTGGTGGTGCGTTGGAAGGTGGCTGCTCCCCTACTGGGGTAACTTGAAATTGGTTAGAAGTTGGATATGGGTTAATAGTTAATGCCGGTGCCTCATGCGCTGTTAATTCGGGGTAAGCTGCATGCATGGGGTTTTGTGGCTCGGCTTCTTGGTGATTTAGCGGCTGTTGTATATTTTTCATAATATTTTCTTTATAAGTTGCAGTTGTTTGTTCTAGACGTTGATTAATATTTTGTCCGAGTGTATGGTTTTCGTCTAAAATATCTATGGTATTTTGGGCTTCTTGATATACCTCAGGGTTTAAATTATTAGAGGGGTTTATATTAGCATTTGGATTGTAGCCACCTGTAGCCCAGCCACGACTATCAACAATCTGTGCTAAATAGGCAAATCGGCGGCCAGCCTCTTCTCCGCTTATATCCTTAGTTAAGCTTGCCTCAACCACTTTTGGTACGCTTATCTCTACTCTTGTCTCTATTCCATCTGGGTCCCAAAGACGGATCTTTGGTTTAACAATGTAAGAAAACAAAGCTCCTAGGTAGACTTCCATGGACTGCTCTTTCCTTAGAGGAAGCGCTAAAGCGCCAAATACTAATATTACCGGCAACGGTATTATTGCTAAGAAGGGGCTAATTTGCCATAAGACAAAGCCTATGAATATCATGGCGGCAACAATTAAAAGATAGATAAATTGCCGAAAAGTAAACGGTCCAAGAAGCTTATCTTCTGCTTCTACGTCTTGAGGTATTTTGTATACAGCCATTACATTTATTATAACACTTAATGCTTAAGGTTGACTATCTTCTAACAAATGTTTAATGAAATAATGTTGAATGGTCTTGTCAGTACTCTACAGATATTATATTCTATAAGTATGGTATTTAGGTTAAGATAAAAATGACAAAAACAATTTTCTATACATTATTTACTACTTTGGCCTTAGGGTTAACTTTTTTATTTGTAAGCACCCCAGTTGCTCACGCGGCTAGTGAGTGTGGCGGCGTGGAGACTTCCATTATTAAATGTAATAGTACCGGAAAGGCAACAGACGTAAAAGAAACAGCCATCTGGGAGGTTCTTAAAATTGCCGTTAATATTATGACCGGTGGAGTTGCTATCTTAGCCTTAGGTGGTTTTATTTATGGCACGTTTTTATATACCTCATCTGGCGGTAATGCCGAAACTAAGAAAAAGGCCATTACCGTTATTACTAATGTTTTTATTGGCATTGTTGCGTACGCATTAATGTATGCTATTCTAACTTTTATACTACCAGGAGGCGTAGACTTTTAATGAATATTTTTAACAGTAAGGGCGGCTCATTTCTCTGTGTATTGCTGATTGGTTTTGCTTTAGCAATTAGCGCTAACTTTTTTTCTGCCTTTATTAATCCCTCAACTACCAAAGCTGTAACTGTGCGCGCCGCCCCAGCTGCAACCTGTAGTACAGACAGTAACTTTTTAGGGTTCCCCTACTGGTATCGTGGGGTGGCAGACGAAAATAATGGTTGCGTAGTTAGGGTGCCTAAGGATACTAACGAATTAGGTCAGTTTATATGGATAATTGCTTTAAATATTGTGGAGATAGTCCTACGCGTCATTGCTGTAACTGCTACGGGCTACATTCTCTATGGAGGCTTTACCTACTTAACTTCTAATGGATCACCGGACAAGGCTGCCAAAGGGTTAAACCTTATTACTAATGCTAGTATCGGATTAATACTAGCCATTTCTTCAGTGGCTGTGATAAACTACTCCTTCTCTATAATTGGCGGCTCTAAAACTTCTGGCGGTTTTTTCAATAATAGTGTTACCGATGTATTAGATGCTGTAGTTGGGATAGTATATTGGGTGGCCGGTGCCGTAGCGGTTACTATGTTTATTTTGGCGGGCATTAGGTTTATCTCCTCATCGGGTAATCCAGATAGAATTCAAAAAGCCCGTAAATCCATGACGAACTCAGCTATCGGGTTAATAGTAATAATATTAGCTTTTTCCATAACCAGTATAGTAATGGGTTTCTTTAATTAAGTTAAAAGGAGGGTTCTCAGAGAAGTGAAACGTACAATTAAATCAATAATACTAGCAACAGTGTTATTCCTATCGTTATTTTTTAACTACCCAGCTGCCGCAATTGACATAGCCAATGAGTGCGAGGATTCGGGTAGTCCCTCGGCAATTTGTAAATCTGCTAAGTCTGAAAAAGATTTGGGAGATATATTTAAGCAAATTACCAATGCCCTGTTTTTCATTTTAGGTGGCTTGGCAGTCATCATGATAATCTATTCAGGCATAAGATATACCACCTCTGCTGGTAATCCGGAAGGGATAGAAACTGCAAAGATGTCACTCACCTATTCCGTTATCGGCTTAGTCGTTGCAATA
>CAYFUI010000017.1:9411-15041 GCA_964346445.1 uncultured Candidatus Saccharibacteria bacterium
AGAAACTGCAAAGATGTCACTCACCTATTCCGTTATCGGCTTAGTCGTTGCAATACTAGCTTATGCTATTGTAAACTTTATAGTACAAAGGTTAGGGTAGTATTGTTAAGTTAATTAGTAAAAGGAGAAAAAATGTACAAAATTAGACAGATTCTAGTTGTAGCAGGGTTTTTAGTTGTTGGATTAATGGTGATATTTTCACCATTAGAAGCATTAGCTGCTAATTCAGACTTAACAGCTGGCATGACGGCGTCTCGTCCTGCTGATACTCCAACAGACGCCAGTGATGTCTTTAAGACTATCACTAATATCTTATTCTTTCTTATTGGGGCAATTAGTGTCATTATGTTAATTTATGGTGGTATTCGTTACACAACATCTGGTGGTAATGCTAAGAGTATCGAGGCCGCTAAGCAGACTGTCCTCTACTCAATTATTGGCTTAGTCGTGGCTATTCTAGCTTATGCTATTGTCAACTTTGTTGTAACTAACCTAAGTCAATAATATAAAAAAACAACCACATTAAGCGAAAGATTATTGCTAAAGTGGGGTAAATCTGATATAAATGTGATATAAACTAAATGAAACTTGTAAAGAAGGGAATATAAAAATGAATAAAATAGTTAAAATAAGTGCAGCCTTAGGGTTAATGGTGGGTATACTGTTACCTACCTTGACATTGTTTACAAGCTTTAATAGTCTACCGGCGCTAGCAGCCGGTGGCGGTACCTCTATGACACTTGAGGATGGCCTTAGTAGTAGTCGTGGCGAAGGTGTACCAGAAGAATTGGTTGGTACTGGCGGTATGTTTGAAGTTATTGTCAATATCCTACTATTTCTTATCGGGGCAGTTAGTGTCATTATGTTAATTTATGGTGGTATTCGTTACACAACATCTGGTGGTAATGCTAAGAGCGTGGAATCCGCTAAGAACACTATCATGTACTCTATTATTGGGTTAATTGTAGCCATTTTGGCATACGCCATAATCCAATTCGTAGTAACCCAATTACTTAACCAATAGTTAATTAAAGTTTAGCTATTAAAAACCCGTCATTGACGGGTTTTTAATATTAGTAATTTTAAAATGGATGCTTATTGTATTTGTATCTTTACTGCTTTGTCTTGTTTTACTTTTTCAAAACGGACAGTTAGAACGCCATCCTTTAGAACAGCCTGTACGCCATCTTCTTTTACCTGTACGGGCAATGCAATGGTCCTGCTGAATTCGCCCCAGTAGGCTTCTTGAATGTGCCAGTTAGTTGCGTCCGACTCATCACCGCTACTTAATGTACCACTGATAGTTAAAATACCATCGCTGATACTAACATCTAACTCTTCCCTATTAACACCGGCCGTACGGGCTTTGATTACTAAACTGTCTTCAGTTTCGTAAACATCGACAGCTAACTGTCCAGGCAACTCTTCTTCTACATCTTCACTCCAGGAGTTTTCGTCTAATGATGGATCACCGTCATTATCTCCCACTAGAAGGTCTGCATCACTTAAGAATGCCGACTCTAGTTCATCTTCTATGAGTAAATCTTTATTCTGTTTTCGGGCCATGATATCCTCCACTTTTCTCTAGGCTCTTTGACAATTAGTCTATCTAATTATAACCTTATTTGGTATTATAAGCAATATATCAAGGAGTGAAACGTAAAAAATACAATGCTAGAGACCGCCCTTTCCTTTTTGGCCCCACACCACTGTTATATTTGTCGTAAACCGCCCCGCTTACTATGCTTGGATTGTGATAAAAACAACACTTATAGTCCTGACTCACATGATAGGATAGGTTTTATTTATCAAAGCAAAGAGGTGTCGGTGCAATATGTGGGCTACCGTGAAGGGTGGTTAAAAGATATCATAGATGGGTATAAATTTAAACGGGAAAAAGCCGCTTATAAAATTTTAGCCCAGCTATTATCTAGAACCTTTCCTCTTACAGGCGCTTTTATTGTGACCACAGTACCCACTCGTAGTCATAACGTCCGTGCTCGTGGTTATGACCACATGAAATTGATTGCTAAAAGGTATGCGCTAATTAACAAGGTAGAATACGCGCCACTTTTATGTGGAAACCGACAATATTCGCAGCACCAAAAAAATTTTATAGACCGGCAACGCTTAACAAAGGGTGCTTTTAGTGTTAGAAGGGGTAGTAATATCAGAAAAGACCAGCCAATTGTACTGGTAGACGATATATTAACAACTGGTGCTACCATGAAAGAGGCCTACTCCACCTTACTTCAGGCTGGCTTTACTAACGTTCAGTGCCTGGTAGTGGCTTATCAACCGTTCCGTATCGACTAATAACTATATATCTGATAAAATACAGAATGAAATTGGCTTTATCAGGAGAGGTGACCGAGTGGTTGAAGGTATCGGTCTTGAAAACCGACGTGCCGGCAACGGTACCGAGGGTTCGAATCCCTCCCTCTCCGCCAATTTTTTTATATTTAGCTTAGAGGTTACTCCAACCTGCACCGCCACCCCCTCCACCATCACCACCTAGCATGGTGGTGAGAAGGAAGTTGATGATAGCGTACGATAGTATTGAGACTACCAATCCGACGACTGCGTATAGAATGGTATTTTTGGCTGCCGTAACGGCACTTGAATTACCTCCAGACACCACATAGCGTAGGCCTCCGTAAATAATCATGACAACACTAAGTGCCCCAACAATATAGAGTAAAGTGTTAGTGACGGTTGTAAAGATTCCTGAAGATCCAAAAAGGCTTGTTGGTTGCCCCTGCCCCCTTGCCGCTTGGACACCCTGCTCAACTGGACCAGAAGCTACCGCGAAGGTATTTTCGACACCGACTACCAAGCTTACAATTACAGCCGCTAGGGTTAAGATTAGTAGTTTAGTGGTTATATTTTTAAACATTGGTCCTTCCGTTAGTTATAGGTTATTTATAGCAAAAAAAAGCCATTATGTCTATTATTTATGCTATAATTAAGAGGTTAGCTTACGGAGGAGTACCCAAGAGGCTGAAGGGGCGGCTTTGCTAAAGCTGTAGTATGGGGCAACCTGTAGCGGGGGTTCGAATCCCCCCTCCTCCGCCAGTTACAACATTAGATTTAAAGATAGATATTATTCTAAGCGCTCATGCTATACTAAATATATGGAAAATAAAGAAGAGATAATTAATGTAGGCAGTGATAGCGCTCAAGGTGTCATAGAGGATGAGACTGTATTAGCTAACGTGGTTGACAGTACTGTGGAATGGGAGGCCCCCGAATACTATTCAGCTAATAAAAATTCTACCTGGTATATTACGTTTTCTATTGTAGTCATCGTCTTGTTGGCATTTTCTATATTTTTCATGCAGTCTATTACATTCAGTCTATTGATTGCCATTATGGCTATTTCGTTAGTCGTATATACGAAAAGGCCTTCGCCAGTCATCCAGTATGTTTTAAGTGTTAAACAAGGTTTATATATAGGAGATAAGTTGCATAACTTACAAGACTATAAAGCGTTTACGGTCTACGCAAACGGCCCTCATAAATCTTTTAGCCTTCTGCCAATTAAAAGGTTCGCTCCCGGTGTATCTGTTTATTTTCCTGCAGAAAAAGGCGAAGAGATAGTAGATATTTTAGCTAAACGGCTACCTATGGAGGAGCCAACCACCGATATCTTAGAGAATATAACTAATAAATTAAAATTCTAATTTATAAAACAATTTACTTTGACTGTTCTAATTACTAGCTTCTAATGCTTGTAGCTGTTTTATGTATTCTTGCTTATTTGTAGGAGTCGCTTCGGCTTTCTTTGTTAGGGTAGCTAAGGTTTTAGCGGAAACTTCGACGTCTTCCCCTAACTCATTAATTGCCTTAGTGATACGCTCTTTGTCATCTCTGATATGGGCATCGTTTAAACTATTAACCGTTGCACAAGTTTTATTGTAATCCTCTATAAGGGTCTCGGTAGTTGGTTCTATGAAATTAGGTACGCTTTTATAATCACGAATGGTGTACTCTAGGCGTTTACAGCTTTGTTCTAAGGCGATCAGCTCATTACGTCTTTCAACTTCATTAGAGATGTCCTTTAGGTTAAGAGCACTACTATTAATTACCTCCTGCTCTTTATTAACATTTACTGCTAGCGTATTCATATTTATATATAGGTTGTTGTTGGCTCTCATGCTACTGACTGTATCAGAAATAGTTGTGTGATAACTGCGAGCTTTGCGGTATGTACTACTCAGACCGCCCATGAAGGACTCTGGCAGTGGTGGTTGGTTAATTGCTTTAATGCTAACATTAATGTCTTTGGCGCTTTTGGATTTTTCTATTTTTAAACTTAATGCACTTAAGTATTTCTTTGCATCGTTTTGGTATGCCTCCCCTGCCCTTTTTCCACTTAATATGCCATACAGTCCACCAACAATAATGGCTATTAGTAGCACTACAACTATAATAATTAAAGACCATGACCAAGTAGTTTTCTTAGGTGGGGTGCTGTTTGTATCTTCACTATTACTATTTGGTGTGGGTGTATTAGGTAAATTGTTAGAGTGACCGGGCACCGGCTGTTGCGGCAATGGCTGGTTATTGTTTTGATTTACCGCTGGTTGTGGCGAATCATTTTGCCACGTTGTTGGCTGGCTGCCAAAGGGGCTTCCTTCTGGGTGATTGTTAGGATCAGGCCCAAGTGTTGGTTGGTTATTATTTTGATTAAAATTATCCATATATTAAGCGTAAGAGATAATAAGTTGTTTGTCAATCTGAGATACCATGTGGTACAATATACACTGTTCTCTTCTCTGGAGAGAAAGTACCTTGTATATACAATATCTTAGTCATACTCATATTCCTTAATTTGATTATTAGATGTGACTAAGTATATGCACCCGTAGCTCAGCTGGATAGAGCGTCGGCTTGCGGAGCCGAAGGTCATAGGTTCAAATCCTGTCGGGTGTACCAAATAGAAAGTTTGCGTTAGGCAAACTTTTTTTATAGAGTAAAGACAGTAAGGAGAGGTGCAGGAGTGGTTGAACTGGCTTGTCTCGAAAACAAGTGAGCCTTTTTTAGGCTCCGAGGGTTCGAATCCCTCTCTCTCCGCCAGGTTTAATTGAAAATGCTCCATTAAATGAAAATGAAACTGCAAGGAGGTGTTATGCAAGATTCAATATTTACTAAAATCATCAAAGGTGAGGTGCCTAGTTATAAAATTTACGAAGACGATAAGGTTTTTGCTTTTCTTGATATCTACCCTATCACCCCTGGGCATACGCTGGTTATACCTAAAAAACAAGTGGAATTTGTTTGGGATATGGATAGCGAAGACTACCAAGCTGTAATGAAGGTGGCAAAGGACTTGGCACAAGAGTATAGAGAGAAGCTGAACGTACCCTATGTGGGAATGAAAGTAGTGGGCACTGACGTACCGCACGCCCATGTCCACCTTATCCCCTTCTCTGCCCCACATGAGTTTCATGGATCACAAAAGATTGGTGGCCCAGTAGACCATGAGAGCTTGAAATTATATCATAATAAATTATCTAAAAGTAAATAGTTTATATAACATACTTGACAAATAATAAAGCATATGCTAATATAGCCATAGTTGTTTATTTAAAATAAAAAAAGAAACAGGCGAAAGGAAAATAAAAATA
>CAYFUI010000018.1:0-14628 GCA_964346445.1 uncultured Candidatus Saccharibacteria bacterium
ATAATATAAAAAGTAGGGTGGAAGTATGGGAAATCAACCAATTAATGTTAAATCGGAAATAGGACAACTGCGGACGGTATTAGTACACCGGCCTGGTAACGAACTTAATGGTGTAACACCTGCGCATCTTAACAGTTTACTGTTTGATGATATAGTCTATCTAAAACAAGCGCAAAAAGAGCATGATGATTTTACTAGCACCTTACGTAAAAATGGCGTAGAAGTGCTTTATTTAGACCAAATGGTTACAGATGCTTTGCCTAATTCGGATATAAAAATGCGTTTCATTTCTGATATGGTGCGGGCTTCTAAGCAGGGAGACCGGCGTACCACTTACGGTATTATAGATTATTTAGGGCGCCTGGATACTAAAAGTATGGTGCGAAAAATTATGGCCGGTGTATCTAAAGAAGAAGTGACTTTCCCGGAAAGCGAAGGTGTGGAGCTTCATAGTTATTTTGCTTCCGAGAAGCCGTTTTATTTAGACCCAATGCCTAATTTATACTTCACAAGAGACCCGGCCACTAGTATTGGAAATGGCATTTCTATCAATAAAATGCGTTTCCCTGCAAGGCGGCGTGAGTCTTTATTTATGGAATATATATTAAAGTTTCACCCACGGTTTGCCCGGCATAATGTACCAGTTTGGTATGACCGCTATGGCCGTTTTTCGGTAGAAGGTGGCGACATCTTAGTTTTAAGTGACCAGGTGGTAGCTATAGGAGTTAGTATGCGCACTACCCCAGAAGCTATTGAAAAAATTGCGCACAAGTTGTTTAAGGATTCTGAATTTAAGGAAATTATTGTTGTAAAATTACCCAGTAAGCACCAATATATGCACCTTGATACCGTACTAACTATGGTAGATTATGGCAAGTTTTTATATTACGAACCAGTTTTAGCAAAAGCCGCTAAACCTAATATTTATAGGGTTAGAAAGGCGGAAGATACTACGGCGTTACAAATAACTCAGCACAAACTGCTTAAAGACGTGTTAGAGGCGGCTTTGCAAAGAGGCGAGGTGCAAATGCTGCCAGTTGGCGGTGGGCAGCTAGTGCCGGCACAGCGAGAGCAGTGGAGCGATGGTGCAAATGTATTGGCGCTTTCGCCTGGTGTGGTTTTAGCCTACGACCGTAACCATGTTACTAATGAGACCTTGGCTGCCGCCGGCGTAGAAGTTATACCTTTTAGTGGGAGTGAACTAAGTAGAGGGCACGGTGGCCCACGTTGTATGACGATGCCATTTGTAAGAGATAATATTTATTAAATGGTTATTAAAGAGGTGTTTAAGTTATGGCAAAAATAGTAGTGGCTTTGGGCGGCAATGCGTTGCAAGAGGCTGGTGATAATTCTGCAGAAGCGCAGATGAGGGTGGCTCGTAAAACTGCTGGACAGCTAGTAAGCCTAGTAAAAGAGGGGCATAGCCTAGTAATTGTGCACGGTAATGGGCCGCAAATTGGCACAATTTTACAAAAAGAAGCAAATTTTGCTACTAAAAGAAACCCGGCTATGCCTTTAGACAGTTGCATTGCCATGAGTCAAGGTTTTATGGGCTACTGGCTACAGCTAGCTTTAAATAATGAATTGATAAGAGAAGATATAAAGGGGAGTGCCGTTACACTTGTGACAGAAATTTTAATTGACCCAGAAGACCCTGCCTTTGATAAGCCTACAAAGCCCATCGGTAATTTTTATACGACTAGTGAAAAAGCTTTACTGAGTTGGCCAGGGCAAGATGTCCAGGTGATGGAAGATGCCGGGCGTGGTTGGCGACGGGCCATACCTTCGCCAAAACCCGTGAAAATTATTGAAAAGACGCAAATAAAGCAGTTAATGAAGGCGGGCACTATAGTTATCACCGGTGGTGGTGGTGGAGTGCCAGTGGTTAAGCAGGGTGATGGCACCATGCGTGGTGTTGAGGCAATTATTGATAAAGACTTTGTAGCGGCTACCGTCGCAAACGATGTTAATGCCGACGTTTTGCTTATCTTGACTGCCGTCAACCAGGTGATGATTAATTTTGGCACACCGCAGGCTTTCCCATTGCCAAGAACAAATACTAAAGAGTTGCAAAACTATGTTAACGAAGGGCATTTTCCCGCTGGAAGTATGCTACCTAAGGTAGAAGCTAGTATTAATTTTGTTGAAGGTGGGCACAACCGGACGGCCTTAATAACTACGCCGTTTGAAGCACTAGATGCCATAAACGGTACGGCCGGTACCAAAATAACCGCCCCCTAAAGCTTTTGTGTTGTATTTTATGCAATAGCTGTTGCAAGCAGTTTCAAGGTGTTCTACAATAAAGATATTAGCACTAGCACTTAGTGTATTCTTGACTGCCCACTTTTTAGTTGGTAATATAGTTAATGCGTCTTGCGACAAAATCAAAATTTTAAAATTTAAAGGTCGACGTGCGCAAGGCAAGTACATAGCTATAAGGAGCATAACTCACATGCCAATAGCAATAGAATTTGTGTCTTCAAGACGCAAAAAAGTTGCAGTGGATGTGGTGCCTGCCGAATGGCAAAATTATATTGCACAATAAAAAAAGAAACACCCCAAGGCACCGGGGTGTTTTAGTTTTATTATAAACCTTACTGGTTATTGTATTGTTAATTTATTTCTTTTTAGCGGCAATAGCTTCGGCAACTGCTTTTTTGAATGATTCGGTGTCTTTTAGCTGTTCACTTTTTAGCCTTTTACCGTCTAAGAAGAAGTAAGGTGTGGCGTCAACATTTGACATTCTGGCTAGTTCTACATCAAAATTAATTTTCTTTTTCACGCGGTCACTATCCATATCTGCCTTGAATTGCTGTTCGTTTAGGCCAATCTCTTTGGCATACTTTAAGAAGATGTCGGTGCGCTCGGTTGGACCGGCTTGCTCCCACTCTTTTCCATTGCTGTAGATTTTATCATACATATCCCAGTAGCGGTCTTGTAGGCCTGCCGCTTCAGCCGCTGCCGATGCGGATTTAGCATTTGCATGGTACGATAGCGGGTAACTCCGAAAGACGAATTGTAGGTCTGTTGCTTGCTCTTCAACCAGCTCTTTAACAATTGGGTAAATGGCTTGACAGCCAGGGCACTGGAAATCCGCGTATTCAATTAAAGTGACAGAATTAGGGTTTGCATTTAGAACATGGTCCGCAATTTCACCATTTTCTGGTAAGGCTTTTTGAATGGCAAAAGGGTCTATTCCTTCTAAATTAGTTTTTTCGCCCTGAGAGCGTATAATTAGCCAACCAAATAAAACCACCACTACGGCGCCAAATATTATCCAACCTTTTTTATCCATTTATTCCTCCCATTACGTTACCCTATTGTACCATGCGGTTACAAAAGTGTAGAATAGGAGTATGCTAATATTCATAGGTATTATTGAAATATTACTCTTTGTGGTGCTGGTAATCTTAGGAGCGATAAACTTAGAGCGGCCTAATTTATCCCCGTCTGCTTTAAGGCAAAAAGCCGCACAAAACAAAAAAAACACTAAGGGTAGCCGTCCAGATGAACTTATCGTTTATGAGAATTATCGGTTATTTAACGCCACGGTACGCTTATTGTATGGCTTAGCTGTCATAAGCCTGACTATTTTATTAGGCGTCACAAATAACGGCTGGAAAGCCTACCTACTAGCCGTAGCTTTAGTTTATATTGCTTACCTGCTTAGTAGTGTTAATTTTATAAAAGGGTTGGCAAATAGCTTGGTACAGCCAATACAAAGTAAAGTTTTAATGGGCTTAGCTTCTAATAAAAAATGGCTACAATGGTTTGTTATTGAAGATAGCGAGGTAGTCATTCCAACCATTACCACACCTAAAGAACTCATAAGTGTGATAGATACAAAAGCGCCATTTCTAACAAAAAAACAAAAGGTCCTCTTGACCAATAGTGTTTCATTCTATAATAAAAAAGTTAAAGATGTTATGGTGACAAAAGATAAGCTAGTGGTGCTTGAAGATACCGCCCTGATGGGTCCGTTAATGCTGGATAAGATATATAAAAAACAGCAAGAATATGTTTTGGTTGTCGGTACAGATAGAGAAGTTGCTCAAGGGGTGTTGGCGGTGGCTACTTTAGTTGAAATTAGCGGCGGACAAGAAGAGACGCCAACAGCGGGTGCAGCCTTACAAGGGGACGCCTGTTTTATATCAAGCCAACAAACCTTAGATGACGCCTTGAAGGTGATGGCTAATAAGAACACTGCTGTGCTAATCGTTCAGGATGAAGGCCAACCAGTGGCTGGATTGGTCACATTACACGCTATCTGGGATACGTTATTTAAATAATATGGTATTATAAAAAAATGACAAGAACATTAGTAAGAGACCTGCCTAAAAACATAGGCAAGCAAGTCACTATTAAGGGATGGCTTCATAAAAAGCGGTTATTAGGTGGTTTAAACTTTTTGACCGTACGAGACAGGACTGGTTTAGTACAAAACTTATTAGAGGATAAAGAGCAGCTGGAGAAGCTGAGAGGGATGCAAATTGGTACAGTGGTCACATTCACAGGTACCGTAATAGAGGATGAGCGGGCGCCTGGTGGCGTAGAGTTGCATGACGTGCAGGTGCAGGTTGATGTCCCAGTAGTTGATGAACCGCCAATTGAAATAGATAAACCAATTAGCCATAAGTCGGAGCATTTAGAAAACCTGTTTGATTACCGGGTGCTAAACATGCGAAATATTAATGAGCAAAAAATATTTAAAATAAGGGCAACAATAGTCCAAGAAATTAGGCGTTATTTATTAGAGCGTGAATTCATAGAAGTGGATACGCCTAAATTGTTGGCTGAAGCGACAGAGGGCGGTGCCGAAGTTTTCCAGCTTGATTATTTTGGCAAAAAAGCAACTTTAGCCCAAAGCCCACAATTCTATAAACAAATGTTAGTTGGGGCGTACGAGCGGGTGTTTGAAATTGGTCATAGTTACCGGGCTGAGCCTTCGGCCACTACCCGGCACCTAACTGAACTTACTATGTTAGACATAGAGATGGGCTTTGTTGAGGACCACGACGAAGTGAAAGATTTAGTAGCCGGAACTATTAGGAGTGCGGTAGAAGCGGCTTATAAAACGCACCAAGCAGACCTAAAGACTCTGAATGCACCTAGCTTGAAGTTAACGGAAGACGGTTCTGTGCCTAGCTTTACTGTGGCTGAAATTCATGAGCTTTATACTAAAGCTACCAAGACTGATACCACTAAGGAAAAGGATCTGTCTCCAGATGAAGAGCGCTGGATAGCTAAGTATGCCAGGGATAAGTATGGCAGTGATTTTGTTTACGCTACCAATTTCCCTAAGGAAGCCGGAAAATTTTATCACAAATTCCTAGATGATGGGACAGTGGCTTGGGCCGACCTCCTGTTTCGGGGCCTAGAAATTGCCACAGTGCCAATGCGTGAAAATACCTACCACAAGATGATTAGCCAAATGCAGGATGCTGGGCTTGATGTTAAGGCACCAGGCTTTCAGGCGTATCTTAGTGCCTTTAAGTACGGCCTTCCACAGCATGGAGGTGCCGGTGTAGGGATAGACCGTATAGTGCAAAAAACTATCGGCTTGAAAAATGTTAAAGAGACGGCTCTTTTCCCAAGAGACATCACAAGATTAACTCCCTAACAGTTTTTCGTGTAGTATAATATTAACTAGAAGCCAATAAAGAAAGGGAGAAATGGATACAACAACAGTTATCACACTACTCACAGTGAACATAATAGTACTTTCAATTATTATAATTGCACTATTTGCTGTAATTATTACAATACTAGTTAACTTAAACCGGTTAACTAAGCACTTAGAGAAAGCGGCCGAAAATGTGGCATCTACCACAGACTGGCTAAAGCCAGCCAAAGTATTTGGTAGCATTCGTGACATATTTCGCTAAAGCTTAATAATTTTTATATTATTTTAAAACTGAAAACCAAGATTAGTCTTGGTTTTGGGCTTTTTTGTTTTGGATGTAGGCGGCAATTAAACCTATTACTAGAATAATGGCTGCTACACCAACTAGCCCATTTAGTAACCATGAGGTGAACTTGAATACTACACCCATCACCCAGGCAATTAAAATAATGGCTGCTATAGTATACATTACTGTGCTAAACTTCACTAAAACCTCCTTGTTTATATTTTAATTATACTACAAATTTACCTTTAGGCAGAAAAAATGTGACCGTGTTATAATAAATTAACAGATGTTTAGCAAAAATGTTTTAATATATATAAGTTTAGCGTTAACTCTAAGCCTAGCTTCCTTGGGGGCTTATATTTTTTTAGCTTACCAACCGGCGGCCGCTCAGGAGGAGCCTCTTAGCACTATGCAATTGCACCAAATTAGTAGTACTTGCCGCCAAGCAGAGGGCTCTCTTGGTCAACTACAAACCAATGATGCGCTGGTTAGGGTAAATTCAGGGCAAGCCTATGAGTCTATAAGCACCCGTCTTATGAAGCGCTTTAATGCAAGGGTTGCGTATAATAACTTAAATAATAGTGCTCTTGTTTTAGCAACTACAAATTATGACAGGGATTTAGATATATTTAGAAATGCCTACCGTGAGTATGATGTGACCATGGGCAAACTAATTAGCATAGATTGTGAGCGTCACCCAGCGTCGTTCTACAAACAATTGGAGTTAGCCCGGCAAAAACGGCTTAATGTGCGACACACTATAGAAGTGATTAACAATAATCTAAAAGAGTACGGTTTAGAAGTAGATAATTTTGAAGCAAATTACCGACTGGTGGCGCAAAATGGCCTTAACTAAGATTAAAGAAAACCAAATATATATATTAATAGCAGGTAGCGTTCTAATTGCCTTAATTTTAACTGGTATTAGTTTGTGGCTGTATGGCGCCAGCGGCACACAGCAGCTAGACTTAAGCCGTCCAGGTTATAAAAAACTGCAAGCCAAGGTGGATACCGATCCCATAAGTCAGTCCTTTCTGGCTAATGGCCCAATGAGCCTAAAAGAAATAGAAAAATTTAAAGCCCTTTATAATAGCGCGGTGGACAAAGCCATCAAAGCGGACGCCTTTTCTGGAGACCCGCTTAATCCAGAAAGCCTTGGTATTATGACTGAAGGTGAGTAGGTTGGGCTTTTTGGCGTAGCCATGCGTCAATGTTTCCCGCGCCCATACCTACAACAATGTAATTACTATTGAGCAGTTTTTGAACGTGCTGCCACAGCTCGTCATCTAATTGGGCAAAGTTTATTTTTTCTTTATCTTTAAGCTTAGCAGTTAAGGCTTTGGGTGTGAGCACCTCTAGTGTGGTGTCTTCCCGCGTTAAAAAGGTGGGCAACCAAAAAACCACCGCTGCCTTAGCAAACTGGTTGTCATATTGGTCTTTTATAGCATGCTGGCGTGAATTTTGGTGAGGCTGGTAGATAACGGCAATTTTACGTGCGGTTTGGCTAGCAATTTCATGGGCGGTGTTTAAGCTGGCCGCGATCTCTACCGGATGGTGAGCATAATCGGTGTATAAGTTAGGGCCTAACTTTTCAAAGCGCCGGCTTGTGCCTGGAAAGCTGTTAATGGCTTTGATGGCTTCTTTGTAGTTCGCTTCATTTATTACACCAACCTTTTGTAGGCCTGCTAAAAGTAAACTAGCATTTTGCCGGTTATGGGCACCTGGTAAGGTAATGTCTTGATTGACCGTTAATGCGTTTGAGTGGTTACTAGCGCCTTTTTTTGGCCATTCTACAATTTGGTTGGACTGTTTCTTAAACTTCTCGAAAGCTTGCTGGTAACTTTTAACGGTTGGGTAGGTGTCTTGGTGGTCGTAACCAATATTTGTTATAACACTAAGGTAGGGTTTAAAGTGTAAGAAGTTGCGGTCAAACTCGTCACATTCGTATAGGAAGTATTCACTTTCTTTATTAAAAAAACCACTAGGTCCAAAGCTAATAGTAGAGCCCACAGAGTAACTTGCTGGAATATTTAATTGGTTAAAGAGCCATATAGCCAAAGCGGTGGTACTAGTTTTTCCGTGGGTGCCAGCAATGGCGATTAATTTCTGCTGCTTATCTTGAATAATTTTACTTAAAAGTTCGTCGCGTTTAGCGGTCTTAATACCAAGTTTGTTAGCCAATTGCAGCTCCGGGTGGTCGCTAGGCAGGGCAGCAGTATAGACAAACCAGTCTAACGGGCTTTCTTTATGAACATTGGCCAGGTGGGTGCCGTCTTGCTCGCCAATGTAATATGGAATATCTAACTTGCTTAGGTTGTTTGTAATTAAGCTATGGTGCCTGTCAGAGCCATGTACTTGATAGCCTGCAAAATGGGCAATTTCTGCCAAAGGGCCAATGCCTACACCGCCAATTCCTGAAAAATAAACCTTCATTTCTTTATTATACTATGAGTGGGCGACATGGTATAATGCTTATAGTATAAGAGGTGGAATAAGTGCAGAATAACTATCGTGAACGGCGTAAGCTAAGGAACCGGCTTAAACGTATTCAAAGTGTCAAAACCTGGCAGTTAGTTTTAATTTTTATGCTGATGAGTTTTGTGACTGCCTCTTTGTTGCGTTTAAATAATGTAGGTATGGTGGAGCGGCGTGACGCCGTAATGACAGCCGATCAGTCATGTGACCGCGAGGTCCTTAAAGACAGGTTGTATGATTTACAACGGTATGTTTCCAAGCATATGAATACCAGCCTGGGCAGTAAAGGTGTTGCCCTAGAAGGACTATATAACTGTGACTACCAGGATATTTTAAATAAACAGCAGGTGTACCAAAATGAACATGGAAATGTATTTCAGCGTGCTCAAGATGTTTGTGCGCCTCGTTATTCTAGCAACTCACAAGGCTACAAGGATTGTGTAAATAATGAATTAGCTAAGTTTCCCCAGGGGCAAGAACTGGTCGATGCCGTAACTATTCCTACAGAGCCATACTACCATTCTTTTGTTTCGCCATTATGGTCACCAGACTTTGCGGGCTTTTCAGTTTTAATAACTGCAGCTATTGGGTTAGTAATAATAGTAAGAGCCATTAGTATGCTTGTAATTAGAATGATTCTTAAATTTAAATATAAAAGTGTCTAAGGTGTTGACAGCTAAGCTCTTAAGGTGGTAACCTGAGGTGGTATAGCATTAATAGGAGGTATAATAACTTTATGGCTTACAAGTATACAAATTCAAAGGGTGTGACATATTATTTACATAGCACTGAGGTAGAGCTACGTGGTGCTAAAGGTAAACCGCAAACAATTTATTTCTTTGCTAAGGTAGACAATAACGAAAAGGGAACGCCGGTTGAAGAGCTTCCAGAAGGACGCGAAGTTTACGAGAACCCACGCAACTTCTTCCCTGTAGTTCGCAAAAAGAAATAGTTTAAGCATAAAAGGCTTGCAACTTCATTTAAGCACTTGTATAATAGAATTCAAACAAACAGGTGCCAAAAAATGCCCCCATACCCCGGGGGCTTTTTTGTTTTATACTATACTAGCTTGTACAATAGTTTGCAATTAGCTGTAAATTATTGTAATATAATTAAATGTTTACATACATTAAGACGTAAGTATTGATAAATAAATAATAATTCGAAAGAGGTTGTTGTGGAGAAAAAAGATGTTATTTATTCAGAATTTTTAAATAATCAAGAAGATGGAGGTTTGTACGTAGCCAAGATAGACAGTGCTGCCATAATTGATCAGGAACATTCAGCCGCACAAGCTTACACTGGTCTGCGCACCCGAATTTACAGAAAATATGGTTTTTTAGATCCTAATATAGAACTAGATATAGACGTAGATGACGAAAGGTCCGATCACTATATTGCAATGGTAGCTAGTGGTGGAGATGCGGCTTTGCCGCTGGGAGTAATGAGGCTGATTAATAAAAACCAAAAGGATGAAATGTCACTCCCTATTGAGAATTATTTTGATGACGCCTTAAATACCGTAGTTGATAAAGATGCTGCTGAGATATCTCGTCTTGCAATCGAAAAGAACGGGTTTAGGGCGGGTGTTGTACGCACTAGGCTTATACAAACCGCATTAAAAACTGTAATGGCTAACGGGACCACTCAAACACTAGCAATGGTCGACAGTTGGTTTAGGGATTATTTAAGAGATAAAGCTTTTATACCTATGACGCAAGTGGCAAAAGAGCAGCAAATTGCTAAATACCCCGAAATTCAAGTAGGTATTGACGTAGACTTTGAGACTCTTGAAAGAAATATAGGAGTCAAGGCTCTTGACTTGGTACACCAAGAAGAAGGGCTTGAGTTTTATCGGTTTTAATAAAAATGGAAAACTACTACCATAGGAATCTAGGTTTTTGGAGTAAGGAAGAGCAGGAGAAGATTAGGGGGTCTCATGTGGCTATAGCTGGCGCCGGTGGTGATGGCTTCCAGCTTGGTATGAAGCTAAGCATGATGGGTGTTGAGAGTTTTAGTGTGGCAGACCCTGAAGTGTTTGAGCACGAAAATTCAAATAGGGTGCTGGGGGCAACTGCACTAGCAGTTGGGCTAAATAAAGCAGAGGTTTTTAGAGAAAGAGTCTTAGAGTTGCGACCAGATGCAAAAATCAAGGTATTCACAGATGGAGTAACAGAGGATAATATTGAAGATTTTATAGAAGGCGCTGACCTCGTAGTTGATGAGACGGAGCTGACCTATCCGCATATAGGAACAATGATAGCTAGGCGAGCACGTCATGCCGGAATACCAACCACTATAGTGATGAATATTGGCTTTGCTGGAATTGCCACTTCACTCAATCCCCAGTCTCGCTATTGGACGTTTGAAAGAATGATGGGTATACCAAAGGATATGCCATTGGATGAGATTAAGGAAATGGGCTTAGATTTCGGCCATGCGCTTCCTTACCTTCCTTCATATGGTGACATATCAACTTTAGAGGCTGTATTGGATGGTGCTCCTTTACCTTCAATCACCCAAGGAGTAGATGTGGCAAGTGGCATAGGAAGCACCGAAGCTTTCTTGCACTTAGTTGGAGGGAGTAGTGGTGGAAATTATCGCAAAGAACCCACGTGGAATCCGCGCTGGCGGTATTATGATGCATACGCAAATAGGGCTGGCACGGTTAATAATATAGCTAAGGTGGGCTATTATAAAAGCCTAGCCAAGGTTGTTTTTCGTAATGGGCTAGATAAAATTATTAAGCCTCTAACGCGCGGAGAGGTAGGGTTAAACCCAGACTGCGATTATCACACTGAAAAAGTGAATTAAATTTAAGATGTAGTATATAATTAAAGCATGAGCTTCTTTCTAGTAGTAGACATCATAGTTGGTGCACTATTTATATTATTAGCGTACTTCGCGCTTTTAAACCGGCACCGTAAAATAAAAGAAGTATATTTATTCATAGCCACTACATTTTTTACGTTAATTTGGATAATCACAACTCACATAAGTAATGATGTTTCGGTATCGCCAGGGATTGCTATTGTAGCCACTCGTCTTCTTTTTCCAGCTAGCTTTTTAGCATCTTTATGTTTCTTTGGTCTACTTAAAGAGATGACCGAAGAAAAATTAAAACTTGCAGGGAAGGGCCGTATCTTATTGATAATGATACTATCTATTATCTTTGCTTCACCGCTAACTGTTAAAGGGATCTATGAAGACGGTATAGTGTATGGTGTTTCATTTGGACCAGCTGTGTATCTATATGGTGCGGCAATAGCTTCATTATTGGGCGCAATGATAATTATTATCGCAAAAAGTTGGAATAGTTCCAGTGCAGCCATTCGTCAAAAAATTAGACCAGTAGGGCTTTGCGTAGCAATTGCCGCTCCCTTGATATTTTTAATGGCATTCCTTATTCCTAATATGACAGGTTCTTTCGAAGTAACAAAGATAGCCCTTACCCCCACCATCATCATAATTATATCCTTATACTATGCCACAATTCGTCACGGCTTATTTGATCTTCGTGGCGCATCAATTCGTACCATGACGTACATACTCACACTCTCCGTGCTGACTGCCGTATACTTTATTCTGGCTTATCTTCTTTCAATCATTCTGTTTAAGGGGCAGACAACCACTGGCTTAAGTATTAGCCCGTTGAACGTGATATTGGCTTTAATTATGGCTATAATCTTTCAACCAATTAAACAGGTGTTTGATAAATTAACAGACAGTATTTTTTATCGTGGCGTTTATAACCGTGATGTTTTTTTAAAAGAATTTAGTAAAATAGTTTCTTATAATAGTGACCTAGAGCGGTTGCTGCGTAAGGTGTCTGAGTATATTATTGCAAACTTAAAACCTTCGGCCGTTAGCTTCTATGTTATAGATAGGCATTTAGTGAAAAACCTGGGGCAAACACCGATGCGTCTATCTTCTAACACTTTTAAAGAGATTAGCCAGTTAGCCAAAAACGGCGATCTTTCTGGCGTGGTACTGGTAGATACTATGGAGCCTAGCCGCTTAAGCAAAATTTTAGCACACCATGGGGTAAAAATTATTATCCCTATGCGTATAGGTGATGAAGTGATTGGCTTTATGCTTCTTGGTGAACACTTGAATGACAACTACACTCCACGGGATGTTTCTACACTGGAGTCTGTGGTGGGCGAGCTGGTAATATCTATTCAGAACTCTTTATCGGTGGAGGTAATAAGGGATCTTAATGAGAACCTGCAAAAAAAGGTTGACGACGCAACAGGAGAGTTGCGTAAGTCTAATGAAAAACTAAAAGAATTGGATAAGACTAAAGATGAGTTCCTGTCCATTGCTTCGCACCAGCTGAGGACGCCACTAACAAGTATAAAAGGTTATATAGATATGTTGCGCGAAGGTGACTTTGGTGAAGTAAACGACGCACAAAAAACCGCGCTGAATGAAACCTTTACTTCTAGCGAGCGGATGGTGCGGCTGATCAATGACTTTCTCAACGTGTCACGCCTTCAGACGGGTAAGTTCAGTATAGACAAAACCAAGCATAACCTTAAAGACTTAGTTGAAGAAGAGGTAAAAATGATAAGCTTAATTGCTAAACAAAGCGACATTAAGATGAATTTTCAGGCTAAGGACGTGGGTACGGTTAAGATGGATGTAGAAAAAATCAGGCAAGTAATTGTTAATATGCTAGACAATGCAATTTATTATTCTAAGCCTAATTCAACAGTCTACGTGGACGTGAAACAAAAGGGGAAGTGGGCCGAATTTACTGTAAAAGATAGTGGAATAGGTGTGCCAGAAGAGGATCAGCAAAACCTATTTGGCAAATTCTTTAGGGCGGCGAATGCCCAAAAAAGACGACCAGACGGTACAGGTGTGGGTTTGTTTTTGGCACGAAAGGTTATTTTAGGGCACGGTGGGGAGATGGTTTTTCACTCTAAAGAAGGGGAGGGGAGTACTTTTGGCTTCCGGATACCCCTTTAGTATTGCTTTAATGTTTACTTTATGATATAATAATAGGTATGAATGAAAGACCAGTAGCAGTGGAGTGGTATGGGCCACAAAATGGGGGTTTTGCTGTAGATGCCGATGGCGAAATTAAACCATTAGGAGATTTTGACAGCCTTCCTGGTGGCGTCAAGGATAGCCGACAGGTGGCAGACGAAATGATGGCAGGGTATTTATACAAAGAACAGCGGGCATTAGATGCTAGGAATGAGCACCTATTAGAAGTTGTAAAAAATGTGGGTAAGGCAAAGCAATTTGCTGGCGGTGCCCGGCATGCAGAAAATGCAGTAAATAAGTTACCACAATTTATGAAAAACCCGGAAATGAATGCCCAAAAGGCTGAGCGTTTTTATCAAACAGCCTTAGAGCAGGGAGAAAAGGCTTGTGCTAGCTGTTTGTACTTAGACGACTGTCCCCTATTGCCTATTAAATTAACCAAGGCGCTTGAAGACCGGAAGGTGCGTCAACGTTATGGCACTAGGCTCATGAACCCAAAAACCGCTAGCGAATCTTGTGAAACACTTATAAAACCAGGCCGTCTTCCTAATAAACCACGCAAATTCAAGAAATAAATAGTGGAGAAATGAAAAACCCCTCACTAAGAGGGTGTTTTTTGGTGGGGCTGGTTGGAATCGAACCAACTACCAAGTGGTTATGAGCCACCTGCTCTAACCGATGAGCTACAGCCCCTGATGCTATACAGTTAGTTCACTCCATATTATAGCCTATTTATAGCTTTTGGGCTATAATATTAACTGTTAATGAATAAAATTAAAATAAATATAAAACGGCTTTTATATAAAATACGCTATAATTTAATGACTCCGCAAAACATTGTTTTAGCTATAGCTTTAGTAATAGCTGCTGGATGGGTGTGGGGCTCGTTAAATATGATGACTCGTAATTACCAGTTGCAGCACCAGCTTAGTGACCGCAAGCGTCAATTAGCCTTAACACAAATTGATGTTGATAATATGCGTTTAGCCCAAAAATACTACAAAACCGAAGAGTTTTTAGAATTAAGTGCGCGCGAAAGCCTCAATGTGGTCAAGCCAGGAGAAAAGGTGCTGTTGCTTGAGCCGGCACCGCCAGAAGCACTGGAAAAAGACGCTAAAAACGCCCATAAAGCCAGAGAAAAGACCGCTAATCAAAGGGGGTCAAACTTAGACCAGTGGATTAACTTTTTATTTGGTGGCAACCGCCCCACTTAGGAAAAAAGTTGAAAAATTAAGTAAAAAATGCCTAT
>CAYFUI010000019.1:0-12252 GCA_964346445.1 uncultured Candidatus Saccharibacteria bacterium
AACCAGATGGAGCTAATCCAACCACAGACCCTGCTCAGCCATCAACTGCTACAGATGGTGGAGTTAACCCTTCTGGAAGGCAGTTTGGTTACCTGTATAATTATTGCGCAACCATGGGTGCACAACAAGGTACTAGTGCGTGTCTGATGTACAACGCTAATCCTTTACCAGATCCAGATAATACCATTTGCCCAAAAGGTTGGATTGTACCATCTGGTACTTTAAAAACCGGTGATTTTACTATATTAAATAATTTGATTAATTCTGGCTCAACAACAACCAGTAAAGGGTTACCTGACACAGCCTTCTCCCAGCTTGCGGGCGTATACAATGAGCAGTTTGAGTATGCGGGGTCTCATGGGTACTACTGGACCTCCACACCATATTCAGGCGCCTATTCCCTTTTTGTATACATAAATCCTAACTATGTCCATCCTGGAATGAATAATTATATAAATAAAGGATTTGGCCGGGCCGTACGCTGTATTGCTAAATAATCCTGGGTTATCATGTTTAAAAAACCACCCCCATTATTTAAGTGGGGGTGGTTTGGTTCGTGCTACCTTAGCTTATGCTAGGCCAGCAGAGATGCGGATTAATTCAAGGTGTAGGTGAAGCACCCATAGGGCAAGAATGAATACCGTGATAGATAAGACAAGCCAATAAATTGTTTGGTCGGTTACCTTGTATGTAAAGAATGGTGTGTCATTCTTGGCTAGTTTGAAGTTTTCGTATTTTGGTTGCTTTTTGCGGGTTGTTTTTTTAGCAGGAGCCCTTTTTGCTGGGGTAGCTTTTCTGGCTGGAGCTTTCTTTGCTGGCGCCCTTTTAGCAGGTGCTGCTCTTTTCGCTGGGGCTTTTTTAGCCGGCGTTTTTTTAGTTGTCTTTTTTGCTGTTGCCATTACTTCTCCTTATTGCCCACCTAGGCATTTAAAATAGCTAATGCTTAAATTATGCCACAGTTGCCTGGTTAAATGCAATAGTTTTAATTAACACAATCTTGACATATAAGCAATATAGTGCTACAATAGTAGTTGTATAAGTATCATTTAACTTGCGTGGAGAAAGGTGGTTCTAGCCGTGGAGAGCGTTAAAGAACAGTATTCAACTAGGTATCTTGCCTTAAAGCAAGAGGCCTCCTTAACACCCCTTATTTTTTTAAATGCTGCTAAAAAAGCTTATGCCACTTTTACCAGGCAAGACCGCGAAATTATACATGAGTTAACGCATAACAATATTGATATTATGTCCTTAATAAATTACTGGCGCCAAACTTATCAGCCGCTAATAACCCAGTTAAGCCAAAGCACTACTAAACCAGCCTTAATTAACCGCATTAAGCAAGACCTGGTAGTAGATGCAGCCGTTGCTAAAGAATATATTGAAAAAATGTTGAATGAGCGCACCTTGACCGCGCAAAACGTCTTAATAAATGAATTTGTAGACACAACCAACCATGACGCTAGTATTGATGCAACTAACCAACTGCGGCTTTTATTGAACTGGCCGGCTAGTGATTTAGATTTATTCTTTGACCGTTACATTACTTATGAGCTATATAAAGACGTTAGCCATACTTTAGGTATGACTATCTATGACAAATGGCGTGCATGGCCTGTCCGGCTGGTACAAGCTGTACGGGAGAGGCGATCAGTTAAGCGCCTACAGCGTAACGTCCGTAAACAAATTAGTTTATTAGAAGATGAACGGGGGCAAGTGCAGCAATCCTACAATGGTTTACCAGCCCGTATGTTTAAATTAAATATGAACCTTGTTACTGTTCTTGCAGCCCGGCAAGAATATAACAAAGCCCTAGATAAACTTTCACAAAAAAGCCGTGCATCGGCAGCTAAGCGTTTAAGCCTCTATGAAAAGAACACTAAAGCCATTCGTACAGATTATGTAGATAGTTTACCAGCCAGCGCAAAATTAGGTGATGTGCAAGAGGTTGTTAAGGAGGTAGACTCTGTCATGCTAGAGGTCTTTGATATGGACAGCACAGCCCGTAATGGCTTAATGGACCAGTTTAAGCGTTATCGTGAAATCACCAATTCAATTAAGGCTTTAAACACAAAGTTAAAACAGTAGCAAAAACACTTGTCATAAAGGGTGAAGTGTGTTAATATTCTTATTGTAACTTTATTACGTAATAACAACTATTTCTTGGTGAATTAGTAAGCCCAAGTGGTTCGTGCACGTGCAAACAGTATAAAGTAGCCTTTATACTTAGCTCATGTATACCCTATAGAATAAAGCTGTAGGAAAGGACTGCTAGACGGAACTGCTTTCCACCGAGAATTTTAAATGGGAGCACGAAAGAATGAAAACTCTTCTCGGTACCAAAATTGGTATGACCCAAATCATTAGCGAGGATGGTGTAGCCGTACCGGTTACATTAGTTCAAGCTGGGCCTGTAACTGTGACTCAAGTAAAGACTGTCGAAACCGATGGTTACAATGCAGTTCAGGTGGCGTATGGTGAGGGTAAGAACTTGAGCAAGGCCGTGGCTGGGCATGTAAAACCAGCTGAAATTTCTCCGAAGTATATTCGGGAAGTCCGTGTTAAGGAGATCCCGGAAGGGGTCAAGGTTGGCGACACTATTGATGTGTCTCAGTTTGCGCTGGGAGATATTGTAGATGTAACTGGCACAAGCAAAGGTAAAGGCTTTGCTGGAACAGTGAAGCGTCACAACTTTAATACTAGTAAAGAGACCCACGGTGGCAACGGTAATGTTCGCCGCACTGGCTCTATTGGTTCTATGTATCCGCAAAAGGTCTTTAAAGGCAAGCGTATGCCAGGACAAATGGGTCATGAGCGTGTCACTGTTAAGAACTTAAGTGTTGCTTATGTGGATGCCGCTAATAACCTTTTAGGTTTACGTGGCGCCGTTCCTGGCCCGCGCAAGGGCTTATTAGTAATTGGAGGTGAAGTATAATGGCACAAGATAAGAAAAACCAAAGCACTTTGCCGCAATCTGTCTTTGCAGTTGAAGTCCCAAACCATGAACTGCTAAAACTCGCATACGATTCATATTTAGCTAACTCCCGCCAAGCTAGCGCCACCACCTTGCAACGTGGTGAAGTGCGTGGTGGTGGTAAGAAGCCATGGCGTCAAAAAGGTACCGGCCGCGCCCGTTTTGGTTCAAGCCGTAACCCCATCTGGCGTGGTGGTGGTGTCGTTTTTGGCCCACGTGGTAATGAGAATTACAAAAAGAAGCTTTCCACTAATTCACGGCGTGTAGCATTAAGGCAGGCCCTAACACTTGCTAACCAGGCCGGAAAAATTAAAGTATTAGATATCAACCTAGATGGTAAGACAAAAAGTGGTGCTAAATTCCTTAAAGACAACAATTTAGATCGCAGAGTCTTATTGGTTGTAGATGAAAAGACGCCAGAATTGCTACAGTCCACTAACAATATTCAAAATGCCTTGCTAATGCGGGCAAATTACCTGTCAGTTTACCATGTACTTAATGCCGATAATATTGTTTTAACACCTAAAGCGGTTGAAGTGCTTGAGGCTTGGCTAGGAGGGGAGAAGTAATTATGGCAAAAGATACTATAACACCACTACAAACCGAAAAGGCTTATACCGCAAGTGGTAATAATGAATATATATTTAGCGTTCCACTCCACTACAACAAGAAGCAAATAGTTCAGGCTGTAGAGGAAGAGTTTAAGGTTAAAGTTGTGTCTATTAAAACCCTTATCCAGTCCGGTAAAGCTATTCGCTACTCACGTGGCAAGAACCGTTACCCTGGCACGACACACCGTGCCGACCATAAGAAAGCCTATGTGCGCTTGGCAGAAGGTGACTCAATCCAAGTGTTTGATGAAGCACCAGTAGAGGCTAGTGCACCAGTGGCTGCAGAAAAGGAGACGAAATAATGGCGGTTACTAAATTTAACCCAACTACACCCGGCCGGCGTGGCGGTACTACCGAAGATTATTCACAAATAACCACCAAGAAGCCATTAAAAAGCTTGACTAAAACTAAAAAGCAAACTGCCGGTCGTAATAATACTGGTAGGATTACTGTCAGGCACCGCGGTGGCGGCGTAAAACGCCATTACCGCTTAGTTAATCATGGCTTACCAGCTGGTACCGTTGCAACTATTGAAGCTATTGAATACGACCCAAACCGTTCGGCACGTATTGCCAGAATCAAAGACCAAAACGGTCTTTACCACTACATTATTGCCGACACAACAATGACGGTTGGCAAGGTGGTTACAAGTGGTTCTGATGCGCCTATTCAAGCTTCTAACCGCTTACCGCTCGCCGATATTCCAGTTGGTTCACAAATCCACACCATTGAGATTAACCCAGGCAAAGGTGGCCAAATGGTCCGGTCTGCTGGCACAAGAGCCCAGCTAATGGCTAAGGAAGACGGCTATGCCTTAGTAAAATTGCCTAGTGGCGAAGTACGTAAATTCCGTTTAGAAGCAACCGCCGCAATTGGCACCGTCAGTAACGTTCAGCACCAAAATGTTAAGATTGGCTCAGCCGGGCGTAACCGCCGTAAGGGCAAACGCCCAGCAGTTCGTGGAGTAGTGATGAATGCCACAGACCATCCACATGGTGGTGGAGATGGTGGGGCGCATGGTACTGGTAAAGCACCACGTACACCTTGGGGTCAACTAACACTTGGCTACAGGACACGTCGTCGTAAAGACACTAACAAACTTATTGTTAAGAATCGCCACGAAGCGAAGAGGAAGAGGTAGAGTATGAGTCGTTCATTAAAAAAAGGTCCGTACGTAGATTTTAAACTACTTAAGAAGATCCAAGCCTTAGGTCCAGACGATAGGACAGTTATAAAAACTTGGGCACGCGAAAGCACAATAAGCCCAGAGTTCGTTGGTAGAACCATTGCTGTTCATAACGGCCGTGTTCATGTTCCGGTGTTAATCACAGAAAACATGGTAGGGCATAAACTGGGAGAATTTAGCCCAACCCGTAAATTCCGCAAGCACGGTGGAAAGGATAAGAAGTAATGGCTGAAACTACTGTTGTACGTGCATACATAAAAGGGGTCGAACTAGCCCCACGTAAGGTAGCAATTGTAGCTAGCCTAGCCCGTCGTAACACTGTGGAAGATGCCCTCGTCATTCTTTCACACACCCCGCGCCGCTCTGCCTTACCCCTTATTAAAGCTATTGAGAGTGCTAAAGCTAACGCCGTTAACAACGATGGCTTAGACCCAAACACTTTGGTTATAAAAACTCTCTCTGTGACAACTGGTAAGCGCATGCGTCGTTTCCGTCCTGCTAGTCGTGGCCGCGCGTTGCCTTATGAGAAAAAGACATCTAACATTTTAGTTGAACTTGAAGGGACACCAAAGGTTAAGAAGGCTGCCAAAACCGCTGCCTCCAAAACAGCTAGTGCAACTCCAAGTAAAGAAGTTAAGAAAGTTAAAGAAGTAACTAAGGCTAAAAAGCCAGTAAAGAAAGAGGAGACTAAGTAATGGGACAAAAAGTAAATCCAGCTAGTTTCCGCCTCCAAGTTACTAAAGACTGGAACTCACGTTGGTTCGCTACCAAAAAAGAGTTTCCTATTTGGCTTAAGCAAGACCACCAAATTCGTCAGGCGATTGAGGAGCGCTATAGCAGCCGTCCAACTATCGACCGTGTAGAAATTGAACGCTCAGCCAACCTAGTAACTGTTACTATCCACACCGCTAAAGCTGGTGTAGTGATAGGGCGTGGCGGTGCTGGCATAGCAGAATTAAAAACAATTATTGAAAAAATTGTTAAAATGCCAGTGCGCATAAATATTAGTGAAGTGCGTCGACCAGACTTGTCGGCGAAATTGGTTGCAGAAAATATTGCACGCCAACTTGAACGTCGTATCAATTTTCGTCGGGCTATCAAAATGGCCGCCCAAAACACCATGAACGCTGGCGCTAAGGGTGTGCGCATCCAGGTTGCCGGCCGGCTAAATAACGCAGAAATGGCACGCCGTGAAAAAATTAGTGAAGGCTCAGTGCCACTTCATACGCTACGAGCCGATGTCGATTTTCATAGCGCCCGCGCCATGACACAATCTGGCATCATTGGTGTTAAAGTTTGGATCTATAAAGGTGAAAGGGCTAAATAATTATGCTATTACCAAAGAAAACCAAATTTAGAAAAGTTCGTAAAGGCAAAAACAAAGGTATTGCTACACGTGGTAACTATGTAGCATTCGGCGACTACGGCTTACAGGCACAAAGCAACGAACGCGTAACCAGCCGCCAAATTGAGGCCGCTCGTCAAGCTATGACCCGCCACATTAAGCGTGGTGGCAAAATATGGATTAGAATATTTCCACACACACCAGTTACTCGCAAGCCACAAGATGTTAAGATGGGCAGCGGTAAAGGCAACCCAGAGTTTTTCGTAGCAAAAGTTAAAGCTGGAACCGTCATGTTTGAGATGAAGGGTGTAAGCGAAGAGGTTGCCCGTGAGGCTATGCGCCTGGCTAGCCACAAGCTTCCGGTTAAAACTAAATTTATCACAAAGGAGCAAATAAATGGCTAAGACAATTATTGGTATTGTAACTTCAGATAAAGCTGATAAAACCATTACAATTACAGTTACTAGTCGGCAAACGCATCCACTTTACGGCAAACAATATACCGCCAGTCGTAAATATACCGCCCATGATGAAAACAATGATGCACGTGTGGGCGATACCGTCCAAATTATCGAAACCCGTCCCATTTCTAAGACTAAATCCTTTAAGCTTGATAAAGTGTTAGAACGTGGTAAAGGCAGTATAGAGATTAAAGAAGAGGAGGAGGTAGCCTAATATGATCCAACAAGAATCACGCCTAAAAGTTACCGATAACTCTGGTGCTAAAGAAATTCTTTGCATCCGTGTACTTGGTGGTACTCGGCGCCGCTACGCTAGGGTTGGCGATGTCATTGTAGCTACTGTTAAGGATGCTAGCCCAACTGGTGGTGTCAAAAAGAAAACCATTGTACGCGCCGTAGTGGTACGCACTAAAGACAAAATTAAGCGTAAAGACGGCTCAACTATTGCTTTTGATGATAATGCTGCCGTCATTATTGGTGACGACAAAAACCCTAAAGGCACTCGCGTCTTTGGTCCAGTTCCACGTGAGCTACGAGATTTAGGCTATTCCAAAATTATTAGCCTAGCGCCGGAGGTACTATAATATGCATAAAATGAAAATTAAAAAAGGCGATACCGTTAAGATAATTAGTGGGGCCAATAAAGGTGTAACTGCTAAAGTCATTAAGGTAAACACTAAAGACCAAACCCTCCTACTAGAAGGTGTAGGGGTTATGCATCGTCACATAAAACCAAGCCAACTAAACCCAACAGGTGGCTCAAAGGATATTCATGTACCTATTTCAGTACATAAAGTAAAAAAGGAGAATAAATAATGGCTAAAGAAACCAAACAGCCTACCGCTCCTCGCTTGAAAGCCTTGTATAGCGACAAGCTCGCTAAGGAACTACAGGCCGAATTAAAGTTAGACAATATTAACCAGGTACCAAAGGTAGAGAAAATTGTCGTCAGCGTAGGAACCGGTAAAAAGAAAGATGATAAACGACACCTAGAGACAGTTAAGAACACTCTTGCTCGTATCACTGGCCAGGCGCCAGTAGAAAAACTGCCTAAAAAATCTATTGCCGGCTTTAAGATACGCGCTGGTATGGGTAGCCCTATAGGTGCCATGGTTACTCTGCGTGATAGGCGCGCATACGAATTTCTTGACCGTTTTATTAATGTGGACCTACCAAGAGTACGTGACTTTCATGGCGTAAGTGCTAAAAGCTTTGACCAAAACGGTAACTTTAACTATGGTATAACCGACCAATCCATCTTTCCAGAACTTACTTTTGAAGAGACACAATTAGTGCATGGCTTACAGGTAACTGTAGTTATTAAAAACAGTGACCCTCAAAAAAGTAAAGCATTATTAGAAAAATTTGGTATACCATTTGAAAAACAAGGAGGTGCTGCTTAATGGCTAAGAAGTCAGCAATTGCGCGTGATGAAAAGCGTAAAAAAATGATCATCAAATACTCAGAAAAGCGGGCTGAATTAAAAGAGCTTGGCGACCAAGAGGGGCTTGCAAAGCTCCCACGAAACAGTTCACCAACCCGCTGGAAGAACCGTGACATGCTTCATGGTCGTCCTCGTGGTTATATGCGTCGCTTTGGCCTCAGCCGGATAAACTTCCGCGAAAAAGCAAGCAAGGGTGAAATCCCTGGCGTAACAAAGAGTAGTTGGTAAGGAAAGGAGAAGGAAATATGTCATTACAATCAACAGACCCAATCGCCGATCTCCTTACACGCATTCGAAATGCAGTAGCGGTAGGCAAGACTGAAATCACAGTCCCATCATCAAAAATGAAGGTGGCTATTTTAGAAGAATTAAAAAAAGCTAAATATATTACAGGCTACAAAGTTGAAGCTGCGAAGCCACGAGATAATATCGTGGTGGAAATTAATAAACCAGGTACCAATTCAGTAATAAATAAAATTGAGAGGCTATCAAAGCCTGGGCGACGTGTATACGTTAAGTCTGCAGATATTCCAAAGGTAAAGAATGGCCGTGGCATTGTGCTTGTTAGCACCAGCCGTGGTATTATTTCAGGCGACGAGGCTAAAAAGAATAAAGTTGGCGGAGAGTTGTTACTGTCAGTTTACTAATAGTAGTGATAATTAAGTAAAAGGTTAAGAAAGAAGAAAGGTTATTATGAGTAGAATCGGAAAACTACCAATAGAAATACCATCTGGTGTGACAATTACGGTTAATGATGATAATATCGTCGTGACTGGTGCAAAAGGAACACTCCAGGTGCCGCGTCTATCTGAGCTAGACGTAACCAGTGACGACGGCAAAGTTGTTGTCACTCGTAAAAACGATGAACGCACTGCGCGTGCCCAGCACGGTTTGCAACGTTCTTTAATTAACAACGCTGTTATTGGCCTAACCAAAGGCTATGAAAAGAAGCTAGAAGTAAATGGTGTAGGCTTTAGGGTGAATGGTGGAGGCCAAAACATTGAGTTGTCTTTAGGCTATTCGCACCCTGTTAAATACACTGCGCCTAGCGGCATTAACTTGACTGTTGAGAAAATGAATATCACCGTAAGTGGTATTGATAAGCAGGCGGTTGGCCAGGTAGCTGCAGAAATACGCGCATTGAGAAAGCCTGAACCATACAAAGGTAAAGGTATTAAGTATGCCGACGAAGAGGTTCGTCGTAAAGTTGGAAAGGCTGGTAAGTAGTCATGGCTAAAAATGATAGCAAAAAACTTAGTAAGCAATTACGCAAAAACCGTGTCCGTTCACGCGTCAAAGGCACTAGCGAACGTCCACGTCTTAGTGTTACTATTAGTAACTTGCATGTACATGCACAAATTATCAACGATGATGAGCAGACTACACTTGTGGCTAGTACCACTGTTGGTAGCAAGCAAACCGGTACCATGACAGAAAAAGCCCAGTTTGTCGGCACAGATATAGCTAAAAAAGCTAAGAAAGCTAAAATTAATAAAGTCGTGTTTGATCGTAATGGTAGGCTTTATGCCAAACGCTTACATGCCCTAGCCGAAGCAGCACGTAAAGAAGGATTGGAGTTTTAATAATGGCTGAAGTTAAACAACCAGTGACTAACACCCAGAACAACCAGCGTCAAGCTGGTCCACGTCGTGGCGGTCCACGGCGTCGTAATGACCAAAGGCGCCCCCAAGAGCCTAAACAGTACGAAGAGGTTGTTATCAATATTGACCGGGTTTCACGTGTTGTAAAGGGTGGACGCCGCTTCCGCTTTAAAGCACTTGTAGTTGTCGGTAACAAAAAAGATTTAGTTGGCGTGGGTGTAGCTAAAGGGGCTGATGTTCAAGCCGCTGTACAAAAAGCTACCGATGTTGCAAAAAAGAACTTTATCAAAGTGCCAATTGAAAACGACACCATTCCGCATGATGTGGAAGTTAAATACTCTGGTGCACGCGTCTTATTAAAACCAGCTGCCCCAGGAACAGGTATAATTGCTGGTGGAGTGGTTAGAGCAATTATTGGCGTCACCGGTATTAATAACCTCTTAACCAAATCCTTAGGCTCGACAAATAAAGTTAATATAGCCTATGCAACCATCGAAGCTTTAAAATCGTTAGTGCCCCGCGAAGAGTGGCTGACTACGGAGCAGAAAAAAGCCCCAGCTAAGGCTACTGCTAAAGCTCCCAAGGAGGATAAATAATGACAAAATATAATGAATTAGACATTTCTGCTGATAAAAAAATAAACCGGGTTGGCCGTGGTATTTCTGCCGGCCAAGGTAAAACAGCTGGTCGTGGTACAAAAGGGCAAAAAGCTCGTAGTGGCAAAAAGTTACGTCCCAGCTTTGCTGGCGGCTCACGCACTCTTGTTACAGCTATTCCAAAGGGTAAAGGATTTAAGAGTTTGCGGACTCCAGCCCAAGTTGTCTTCTTAGATGAGCTGGATGGCTTTAAAGGTAAGCTTGTTGACAACTTTGCGCTGTACGAAGCTGGCCTAATTAATACACCATATCATGCCGTTAAAATTATCCTACGTGGTAATTTAAATGACAAGGTGGACGTTAAAGTCCAAGCTGCTTCAAAAAATGTTAAGCAAGCCATCAAAGATAAGGGCGGCACTTTTGAGGCCATTCCTACACCATTGAAAGTTTCGGAAAAAGTTGACACTAAAGCTGCTTCTAAAGACGCAAAGAAGTAGACTTCGCTGAATTCTTGGCCTAATGTAGTATAATTACAGTTAGGCCAAGAGGGTTCATTTTAAAATAGGGTTGTAGCCAGATAGGAAAAGACTGAAAGTTATGAATTGGAAAACAATATTTCGTTCGCTAAAGAATAAAGATATGCAAAAGCGCTTATTAATTGTGCTTGGCATTATAATTGTTTATCGTTTCTTAGCTTTTGTGCCAGTACCCTTAACCGAGCCAACCAAACTTAAAGAAGTGGTAGATAGCCTTATTAACAGTACCGACCTAGGTGGTATTATGGGAATGCTCTCCGGGGGCGCCCTGTCTAGCTTCTCAATCATTTTAGTAGGGCTTAGCCCCTTTATTACGGCCTCCATCATTAGCCAATTAATTACACGCGCCATCCCTAAGCTAGAAGAGCTTAATAAAGACGGAGAAACTGGGCGACGTAAAATTAACCAATGGGTTAGGATAGCTACAGTTCCTTTAGCCATTCTTCAGTCTATCGCTTTTATTTTCATCTTAAGGCAAACGGTGCTTGCCACTAATACTACAGCCCTTGAAGCAGCCACTCCTACCGAATGGATTGTAGCTGTTACTGCCATGGCCACAGGCTCTGTCCTGTTAATGTGGCTAGGCGAATTAATTACCGAGCAGGGCATTGGAAATGGTATTAGCTTCCTAATTTTTGGGGGTATTATAAGCCAATTGCCCGCTACTCTTGCTACACTTTGGCAGGCCCTCTTAGACACCAGTGGCGGTGCCCTTAGTGTGTTTGGTTGGTTTACACTGCCAGTTAACCCAACCATTTTCGGTCTAATAGTAGTTATTAGCCTGGTTATGCTGGGCGTTCTTTATTACCTTGTTAAAATTAATGAAGCGCAGCGCATTATTACCATAAACTACGCTAAACGTGTTCATGGCAATAGTAATTACGGTGGCGTCAAGAGCATCTTGCCCATTAAGCTAATTGGCGCCGGTGTTATTCCAATCATTTTTGCTGTTTCTTTCTTAGCGCTTCCAGCATTTATTGGTCAGGTGCTTAAATCTACAGGCAACCCGTCTTTTCAACCGCTTGCCGATAACCTGGTTGCATGGTTCCAAACGCCGAACCCTGGCACCTTTACTGGTAATACCGCTGAAGCCTTCATTTACCCAGTAATTTACTTCTTGCTTGTTATCCTGTTTACATACTTTTACACTGGCATTGTCTTTAACTCTGCCGAGATTGCCGAGAACCTGCAAAAACAAGGTGGTTTTATTGAAGGGGTACGGCCAGGCAAAGCTACCGAACGCTATCTTTCCACCATCGTCAACCGCCTCACACTATTTGGCGCCTTGTCGCTTGGTGTTATTGCAATTATGCCATTTATTGGTGAATACCTGTTGTTTAATATAACTGGGATTACCGGCTTTAACCTTTCTTTGGGTGGTACCGGTATTTTAATTGTAGTTTCTGTAGCCTTAGAGTCGCTACGTCAACTAAACTCGCGTGCTTTAATGGTTACGTACGACGATTACCAATAATTTTTGTTAACAAGTTTGCTATTTAGC
>CAYFUI010000020.1:0-11733 GCA_964346445.1 uncultured Candidatus Saccharibacteria bacterium
CAGGAGTTTGCTTATCCAGCACGTCTTTTTAGTATTGCAAATTATATGCGTTACGAGCGTCCACAAAAAGGGCGCGAGCGTGAGTTTTGGCAGTTAAATGTTGATATGTTTGGTGATACTGGAACAGCTGGTGATATTGAAACCATTCTGTTAGCTAATAATTTATTAACAGCCTTTGGTGCAACCAGCCAGCATTTCACTATTTTAATAAGCGATAGGCAGTTATTGAATTATATCCTAAACGACTATCTAGGCTTAGCCGCACCAGTTATCCCTACGGTAATTAAACTGATTGATAATAAAAACAAGCTACCTCATGACCAGTTTGTTGCTAAACTTAATTCCGTTTTGAATGACAGTGGTACTGCCGCCCGGCTTTTACAGTTATTAGAGATCTCTAGCACGGCTCAGCTTGAAGATATAGTTGGCTCTCAGCCAGCTTTAGAACGGCTTAACACGGTCCTTGAAACCTTAAAGGATTTAGGGGTTAATAGCGCCAAGTTTAGCCTAAGCCTAGTAAGGGGGTTAGATTATTATACTGGCTTGGTGTTTGAAGTGGTAGATAATGCCCCTGGTAACAACCGTTCAATATTTGGCGGTGGGCGCTATGATGGGCTGGTAGAGATGTTTGGCGTGCAGCCAGTCAGCGCAGTTGGCTTTGCACCTGGCTACACGACCACTTTGTTATTTTTAGAGACACATAAGCTGCTTCCACAGTTAAGCAGCAATTTAGATATTTATTTAGCCACCTTAGATAATCAGGTGCTAGCCAGTTTACAATTAGCAACTAACTTGCGGGAGGCTGGGTATAGCGTGGCTGTAGACTCTACCAAGCGGAAACTAGATAAAAAAGTAAAAGTAGCAAATAAATTAAAGGCAAAATATTTAGTAGTGGTTGGCGAAAAAGAGGCTGTCAGCCGCTCTTATAAACTAAAGAATTTAAAAACTGGGGAAGAAGAAGCTGGCAGCAATTTTTAAGACTTTCTTATATCTGTTATAATAGTTTTATTATGAAGACAACTATTAAAAATATCAGTGACACCCGTGTAGAAGTAACCGTAACTTTAGATAAGAAGGATTTAGAGGCTGCGCAAAACGTGGCTATTACTAAGATGGCTAAAGACATGTCTGTTAAGGGTTTTCGTAAGGGTAAGGTGCCGTATGATGTTGCATTAAAAAATGCGGACCCTGTGAAGCTGCAAGATGAAGTTTTAAATAACGCTATTTCAAAAGCTGTAGCCCAAGTTTTCACAGAAGAAGATATCCAGGCATTAGACCGTCCACAGGTAGATGTTAAAAAGTTTGTTCCTGGTGAAATGGCCGAATTTACTGCCGAAGTTGATGTCTTGCCAGAAATAAAATTGGGTGATTACAAAAAGTTAAAAACAACCATTAAGCCCGAGGCAGTTACTCAGGAAGATATTGACGAAGTGCTCGGGCGCATTAAAAAAGCATTCACTCAGAAAAAAGAAGTAAAGCGCAAGGCAAAAAATGGCGATACCGTTAATATAGACTTTTTGGGTAAAAAAGACGGAAAGCCGTTTGATGGTGGCAAAGCCGAAGGCTTTGATTTGGCACTTGGCTCTGGTTCGTTTATTCCTGGCTTTGAAGAGGCAATTGTTGGCCATAAAGCGGGAGAAGAATTTGATATAGATTTGGAGTTTCCAAAAGATTATCATGCCAAAGACCTGGCGGGGCAAAAAGTTGTTTTCACCGTTAAGTTGAATAGTGTTAACGAAATGGAAGAAGGTGAACTAACCGACGAGGTGGCAAAAAAGGCCGGACCATTTGAAAACCTCAAAGAAATGAAAGCCGACATTGAAGAGCAAATTGCTAAACAAAAAGAAATGGAAGCCGCCGAAAAGCAAAAGGAAGAACTGGTAGCGCAGCTTGTCGAAAAAAGCCAGATACCGACGCCCGAAATATTAATAGAAGACCAAAAGAAGATGATTGAGCAAGATTTTGTGCAAAACTTAGCCTACCAGGGGTTAACCTTAGACCAATATATAGAAGTTAATAAGTTTAAAGACAAAGACGAGTGGATGGTTAAAGAGGTAACACCGGTGGCAGTAAAGCGGGTAAAGAGTGGTTTGGCCTTAGCGGAATTAAGTAAAACTTTTAAAGTAAAAGTTACTCCAGAGGAATTAACTAACCAAATTAATATGTTTAAAGCCCAGTACGGTAATAATCCACAGTTAGCTGGGCAATTTGAAAACCCGGCAGTTATTAAAGATATTGAAAACCGTCTGGCCACCGAAAAAACAGTCAATCGCCTGATGGAGATTAACAAGGTTAATAAAAAATAGTAAATAATAATAATTTATATATGGCAAAAAATTATTTAGTACCGACTGTCGTTGAAAGTTCGCCACAAGGTGAGCGGGCTTATGATATTTATTCACGCCTGCTAAAAGAAAGAGTTATATTTTTAGGCGAAGATGTAAATGAACATACGGCCAACTTGGTGGTAGCGCAGTTGCTTCACCTTGCTTATGAAGACCCACAAGAAGATATCAAGCTTTATATAAACAGCCCGGGTGGCAGTGTGTACGATGGGTTGGCAATTTATGACACTATGCAATACATAAAACCCGACATTCAAACAATTGGTATTGGCTTACAGGCTAGTATGGGGGCCTTTCTGCTCTCAAGCGGCACCAAGGGCAAGCGGTTTGCATTGCCAAATAGTCGCATTATGATACACCAGCCGTCTAGTGGCACGCGTGGTAAAATAACCGACCAAGAAATAATGCTAAACGAAGGCATTTACCTAAAAAAGAAGCTTAATGAAATATTAGCTAAAAATACTGGGCAGCCCCTAAAAAAGATTGAAAAAGATGTAGACCGGGACTTTTGGATGAGCGGTCAAGAAGCCAAAAAGTATGGCTTAATTGATAAAGTTATTTAGTTTAGCATTAAGCATCTAAAAAAGGTTGCATTCATAGAGTAATCTGTGTATAGTTGCTAGTAAGAAGTAGTGGACTTTTGGTTTTTTAGTGTCGCAATAAATTGGCAATTATTTTGATACACCAAAAGGCAGGAATCTTCGCGCCAAAAGAATCCTATCAACTAATACAATTAAAGGAGTAGTGTCAACGTGGCAAAAACGCAGCCTAAAAGCACGAAGCGGGTCTATTTCACAAAAGAAGACCATGCTTTGGATATGCCAAACCTTATAGACCACCAGAAAAAAAGCTGGCAAGATTTGGTAGAACGAGGAATTGGGGAGGTTTTTTCAGAAATTAACCCTATAGACGATTATACTGGGCAAAAATTATCGCTTAGTTTTCGTAAATACTGGTTTGGTGAGCCTAAATTTAGTGAGGCCTGGGCCAAAGATAATAATGTAACTTATGAAGCGCCGCTTTATGTAAATGTGGAGCTGGTTAATAAAGTTACTGGTGAAGTGAAAGAGCAAGAAATTTATCTTGGTGATTATCCATGGATGACCGACCGAGGCACCTTCGTTGTTAATGGGACAGAGCGCGTGGTAGTTTCACAGCTAATTAGGTCGGCTGGTGTGTTCTTTACGGCCGATAGGGTTGGTGAGCGCAATTATTATGGTGCAAAGGTTATTCCTGGGCGGGGAGCCTGGCTAGAGCTAGAAACCGCCAGCAATGGGGTTATTTATGTCAAAATAGACCGCCGTCGTAAACTACCAGTAACTACCCTGCTAAGGGCGCTAGCTGGTTATAGCAACAAAGATATGAAAGAGATGTTTGCTAACAAGGAAGAAGGGGGTGTGGATTACATTGGGGCTACCCTAGAAAAAGATACTAGCCGTACCCAAAGTGAAGCTTTAATTGAAGTTTACCGCCGCTTGCGACCAGGTGATCTTGCAACCGTTGAAAATGCTAAAAGCATGATTGAGCGAATGTTCTTTGATTTTAAACGTTACGACTATAGCCAGGTGGGCCGTTTTAAGATTAACCAACGCCTTAAAGTAGACTTAGATAATGTGACAGAAAACCGGGTTTTCCAAATTTCCGACCTTAACGCCATCATTCAAGAAATTATTAATTTGAATAACAGCCAAGCGCCAGCCGACGACATTGACGACTTGTCAAACCGCCGCGTTAAACTGGTAGGTGAACTAGTTGAGCGCCAGTTTAGGGTTGGTATGTTACGGCTACAGCGCAATGCAATGGACCGTATGAGCTTATGTGACATAGAGACTGTTACCCCTAGCCAATTAATTAATGCTCGCCCCGTAGTGGCCGCCGTTAGGGAGTTTTTTGCCAGCTCACAGTTGTCTCAGCTAATGGATGAAACCAACCCACTAGCCGAACTTTCTCATAAGCGCCGCCTTAGCTCCTTAGGGCCAGGTGGTCTTAGCCGTGAACGAGCCGGCTTTGATGTGCGTGACGCCCACCCAACACACTATGGACGCATATGCTTGGTAGAGACACCGGAAGGTGCCAATATTGGGCTGGTCTTAAACCTTGCGGCTTACGCAAAAATTAACGACTTTGGTTTTATTGAAACACCATACCTAAAAGTTAAGGACGGTAAGGTTACCGACGAAGTGGTTTATCTTGACTCTTCACAGGAAGCGGTAGAAGTTATTGCCGATGCCGGCGCCCTGTTGAATGAAGATGGTAGCTTCGTTGAAGAGCGTGTGAGCGCCCGTAACGAAATGCTTCCCGAGCAAGTAGATGCGGCCGATGTTACTTATATGGATGCCGCCTTTGAACAAATTCTTGGGTCGACAGCTTCATTAGTACCATTTGTCGAAAAGAACCGTGTTGACCGTTCACTTATGGCTTCAAGTATGCAGAAGCAGGCTGTGCCGCTACTTCAAACCGAAGCCCCAGTGGTTGGAACAGGGATGGAGGGTCAGGTGGCCCGTAATACCAGCCAGTTAGTTCTAGCCGAAGGTACAGGTACCGTGAAAAGGGCTGACGCCGATGTGGTGGAGGTTGAATATAAAGATGGCCTAAAGACATATCACCCTATCCACTTTGCAAAATCTAATGATGACCGCTCGATTAACCAAAAAGTTAAAGTATCACGTGGCGAAAAAGTTAAAAAGGGTGACATTCTAATTGAAGGTGCTTCGATAGCTGATGGGGAAATGGCCCTCGGTAAGGACCTGCTAGTTGCCTTTATGCCATGGGGTGGTTACAACATGGATGACGCCATTATTATTTCTGACCGCCTGGTAGAAGACGACACCTTAACCAGCATTAACATTAAAGAATATACTGTTGAAGTACGTGAAACTAAATTAGGTGACGAAATAGTTACTCGTGATATTCCAAACGTTAGCGAAGAGTCTTTGCGCCACCTTGATGAAACTGGTGTAGTGGAAGTTGGCTCAGAGATTAAAACTGGTGACATTTTAGTTGGTAAAATTACGCCTAAGGGAGAGCAAGAGCTTTCAAGCGAAGAGCGCCTCTTAAGGGCAATATTTGGCGAAAAAGCTAAAGATGTCCGTGATACGTCCTTAAGAATGAATAACGCCGGTGGCGGTAAAGTGGTAGAAGTTAAACGCTTCACCCGTGAAAATGGCCACGACTTAAAGGCTGGTGTGATAGAGCAAATCCAAATTTTTGTGGCCGAACTAAGGAAGGTGGCAGTTGGTGATAAGTTAGCGGGCCGGCACGGTAATAAGGGTGTTATAGCTAAAGTGTTGCCCGTGGAAGATATGCCATTTATGGAAGATGGAACACCGGTAGACGTTATCTTGAACCCGCTAGGTGTGCCAAGCCGTATGAATATAGGGCAACTATTTGAGGTGCACTTAGGCATGGCCGCTAAGGCACTCGGCTATAAAGTAGCTACACCGCCGTTTAATGGTGTGCCTAATGATGTCATTAGTGAACAGCTAGAAAAAGCTGGCTTTACCCGCGATGGAAAATTCCAACTTTATGATGGCCGCGATGGCTTACCGTTTGAGGAAAAAACCACCGTCGGAATTATGCATATTCTTAAACTGCACCACATGGTGGCAGACAAGATTCATGCACGGGCAACTGGTCCTTATGCCATGGTCACGCAGCAACCATTAGGCGGTAAAGCGCAAAATGGTGGACAACGCTTTGGCGAGATGGAAGTGTGGGCACTAGAAGCTTATGGGGCAGCCAACACTCTTCAGGAAATGATTACCATTAAGAGTGACGACGTGTATGGCCGGGCAAAAGCTTATGAATCCATTATTAAGGACATGCCAATTGTCGGGCCAAAACTACCAGAGTCCTTTAATGTTCTTGTAAAAGAACTACAAGGCCTAGGCTTAAGGGTAGATTTATTAGATGAAAATGAAGAAGGTCAAGAAGTCTTAGACGCTGAAGCAGTCATTGGTACAAACCGTAAAGACGATGATGTTGATGGTGTGGCAGCAGTAGAGACAGAAGAAGTGGAAACAGTTTTAGACGAGGCTGATAATCTTGGTGAAATTGAAAATGCGCAAGGAGTCACCATTCAGGATTATGAAGAGATTCAAGAAATGGTTGAACAAGAAGGCTCGGGTGCAGCGGTAATTGAAGAAGAAGAGGAGGAGGCGTAAATGGCGACATTAGGAAAGCAAACCGGCATTACAGATTTTGATGCAGTGCGCTTGGTGGTGGCTAGCCCAGAAGACATAATGAAATGGAGTCATGGCGAAGTAACTAAGCCAGAAACCATAAATTACCGGACGCAAAAACCAGAACGTGATGGTTTGTTCTGTGAAAAAATATTTGGTCCAGAAAAAGACATTAACCCGCATGATAATAAAATGCGCGGTGTCCGCTCACGAGAAGCAGCGGTAGATAAAAATGGTGAGATTGTCACCAAAAGTGTAGTGCGCCGTGAAAGAATGGGTCATATTACACTTGCAGCGCCAGTTGCCCATATTTGGTTTATGCGCGGCACACCGAGTGCCATGTCGCTACTACTTGGGATGACAGTGCGCAACTTGGAGCGGATTGCTTATTTTGCTACCTACGTTATTTTAGAAGTGGACGAAGCAAAGCGCGACCAATACCTCCAAGATGCTGAGGCCGAATTTGAGGCAGCCAAAGCCGCTATTAAAATGCGCTATGAGCAGCTAGCCGTAGAAGAAGGCGCTAATGTTAAAAAATTAGCCCAAGAGCAAACTAAAGAATATGAAGAGCTTGAAGAGGCTTACCTGCTTAAGAAGGGCCAATTAGAGCAGCTTAATTTACATGCCCTAATAAGTGAAGCCGACTACCGTAACCTACCGGAAGAATATGAAGAGTTGGTACGGGTTGGTATGGGTGGTGACGCCTTAAAAGAAATGCTAGACGCCATTGATACGGAAGAGCTAATTAAGCAACTTGAAGAAGAGATGGAAGGGGCTAAAGGGCAGCGCCGTGCTAAGTTGTCTAAGCGCCTAAAAACTATTGAAAGTATGCAGGCCGCTGGCATTAGCCCTAGCAGCTTAACCATGACTGTATTACCCGTCATCCCACCAGGGTTACGCCCAATGGTTCAACTAACTGGTGGCCGTTTTGCTACTAGCGACCTAAACGACCTTTATAGGCGTGTCATTAACCGTAACAACCGCTTGAAGAAGCTAATAGAATTAAACGCTCCAGAGGTTATTCAACGTAACGAAAAACGAATGCTCCAAGAAGCTGTCGATTCGTTGATAGATAACAGTGCTGCAAGGGGTAGTAGAGCCGTTAGCGCCGCCGGTGGGCGCCGCCGTCTAAAGAGCCTTAGCGATATGCTAAAAGGGAAGCAAGGCCGGTTCCGCCAAAACCTCTTAGGTAAGCGTGTTGATTATTCTGGTCGCTCCGTGATTGTGGTTGGTCCAAAGCTAAAAATTAACCAATGTGGTATTCCAAAGCAAATGGCCATAGAGCTGTTTAAGCCCTTTGTTATTAGCTGGTTAATTGAAAACGAGTACGCCCATAACATTAGGACTGCTTCACGCTTAATTGAAGCCGGTGCAACTGAAGTGTGGGATGGGCTAGACGAAGTAATTAAAGGCAAATATGTCCTACTAAACCGTGCGCCATCACTTCACCGCTTAAGTATTCAAGCCTTTCAGCCAGTCCTAGTTGAAGGTAAGGCTATCCAGCTACACCCACTAGTGGCTAACGGTTTTAATGCCGACTACGACGGTGACCAGATGGCAGTACACTTGCCACTATCTGACAAGGCCCAAGCCGAAGCCCGCGACTTGATGAGCGCCACTAACAACTTACTAAAACCAGCCGATGGCTCCCCAGTACTAAACATTAGCCAGGACATTGTGCTTGGTAACTATTACTTAACCTATGAAAAGCCAGCTTCCCAGGATAACCAGCGTAAGGCATATAGCTCGGTCTATGAAGCCGAAATGGCCTACGATGCGGGCGTGCTAGACCTGCACAGTCCAATTAGGGTGCTAACAAAGGGTGAAATTCGTGACACAACCTTAGGCCGCGTTTTCTTTAACGAAATACTGCCAGAAGATTTCCCATATGACAATAACGTGCAAAATAAAAAACAACTTAAAAAAGTTTTAGCACAAATATTTGATACCTATGGCGCCGAAGAAACCGCCCTTGTAGCCGACAGGATGAAGGGGCAGGCTTTCCGCTTTGCCACAATTGCTGCATTATCTACTGGTAAGGATGACTACATAGAATTACCAGAAGTTGAAGCGCTTCTCCAGGAAGGTGATGACCAGGTAGCCCTACTGGCGGACCAATTTAACGAAGGTTTAATTACCGAAGAAGAACGCTATAACTTAACCGTTAATGCTTGGCGTAAAATTAACAAAAGGATTGAAGCCCTGGTGGAGGATCGCCTAAAAGATTCCGATACCAGTGTGGGAGTAATGGTACGGAGTGGCGCGCGTGGCGATGTTTCTAACATTAAACTAGCCTCAGCCAGTATTGGTATCATGGTTGATGCCAATAACCGAGAGATTGAGCTGCCAATTCGCAGTAGCTACCGCCAAGGTTTGAGTTCCCTTGAGCAGTTTATTGCTACCCGCGGTGCCCGCAAGGGGTCTATTGACACTGCCTTAAAAACTGCCGACTCTGGCTACCTTACCCGCCGCCTGGTGGATGTTTCGCAAGACGTCTTCACGACAGAAGATATTGAAGGCGACGACGACGGCTTTAACATTTATCGTGACGAGAGTGAATACGCCATGATAGACTTTAGCCAGCGCCTGCACGGCCGTTACACTGCCGAAGCGGTACCGGGCCATATTGGCGCCGACCAGCTTATTACCCGTAAAATAGCTAACGCTATTGAGGCAGATGACAAAATTGACCATGTCAAAATTCAATCGGTTCTTTCAACTAAGAACCTGCGTGGAATTCCGCGTAAAAGCTACGGTATAGACATGTCTACTGGTAACCTGGTGGAAGGTGACCAGCCAGTTGGCACCATTGCCGCGCAGTCGGTTGGTGAACCAGGTACCCAGCTAACACTTCGTACCTTCCACTTAGGTGGAGTGGTGAGTGGTGACATTACCCAAGGTTTACCACGTGTTGAAGAACTGTTCGAAGCCCGTACACCCAAAGGCCAGGCTTTTATGGCTGAAGAAAGTGGTGTGGTAGATATCTGGGAGAGTGGTAAAAAGCAAATTATCCAAATTACTCCACAGCACGGTAAAAGCGAACGCATAGCCCTAGACGGCCGTAAAGCCCAAGTAAGAACTGGGAGTCACGTTAAGGTTGGGGATATTTTAATTAAGGCTGGCGAAGATGGCAAGCCAACCGTGGCACCATTCGATGGCCGAGTAGAGCTGACTGATGACCACCTTATCCTAACCGCCGAAGCCGGTGCTCCATCTAAGTATGAAGTGCCAGTAGGCTACCAAATCCAAGTTAGCCCTGGCGATACCGTCCAAGCCGGTGACCGCCTAACCTCTGGCTCGCTTAACCTCCAAGACCTCATGCGTCTAAAGGGTACCGAAGCTACCCAGCGCTACATCATTAACGAGGTCCTGCGCATCTACGCCGCCCAAGGACAAGACGTGGCCGATAAGCACCTGGAAATAATTGTCCGACAAATGTTTAGCCGCGTGCAAATTGATGACCCAGGCGACAGCAACTTTGTAGCCGGCGACATTGCCTCAAAAGCTAGTGTAGTAGAAGCTAACGAAAAGTTAGCTAAAGAAGGTAAAGAGCTCATCTCTTACACGCAACTGCTCCTAGGTATCACTAAGGTTTCCATTTGGTCGGACAGCTTCCTTTCTGCTGCTTCCTTCCAGGACACCACAAGGGTGCTCATTAATGCCGCTATTAGTGGCCGGGTAGACCGGCTGCATGGCCTCAAGGAGAACGTTATTATTGGCCGCAAGATTCCAGTAGGAACTGGTGCTAAAAAAGATAACGACCAGCCAATTATTGAGAAAGAGCAGCTAGAAGAAGAGATCTCGCAAGAGGTAGAAACTGTAGATTAGGCTAAACTAACCAGTTACGGTGGTAGCGCGTTTAACCAATGCAAGGTTAACGCGCTATTGCTTTTTATGGTAAAATGTGCTATATTATGTTTAGGTACCTTGTAAAAAAGGTAGTACCTTAAAGAGTAATCTTGTTTCACCAACCATCCCCAACCACAAAGCGAGGTGTCCTTATGTTTGGTAGAATGATTAGCCATTACCTGCCTAAAGAAAGGAGGGTAGTCATAGACCTATTTTTTGTAGTGTTTATGTTCTACGTTTTCTTCACCATTTCCAGGCCGGAGTACTGGTGGAGTGCTGGTTCTTTCCTGCTCACCACCTTTTACCTAATTCCCTTCATCATCATGCGCAGCGCCATAACTGTCCATATCTATAAAGACAGCCTGCTGCCTAGTGATGTCGCCAAGGTGCGCCAAGCCAATGGCCAGCGCAATCTAGCTGTGGTGATTGTCCTAGTGGGTAATTGCGCTTTAGCATTTTCTGAACTTTGGGCAACTTTGCAAACCATGGAGTTAACCACCCAGGTGCTGGTATTGGTGTTGGCGTCGTTTAGCGTAGTCCTATTAGGCATGGTGCCATATTTTTGGTACACCGTTGCCGTAGACTCCGCCTACGAACTAGAACATACCCTATGATTGCTCTTGCCCCATAGCTATAACTATGGGGCATTGCTTTTTCTAAGATTTTATGCTATAATTATATAAGTTGTACTTAGTCTATCTCAAGGAGGAAAGTGCAATGCAAATAGTCACCTTAAAAGAAGCCAAACAGGCTATGAAAAATGGCCACTACCTGGAAGCAGCTGCTATTTATGGCGTGCTTTCGGGCGAAGAAAGTGGCGACAGAATGGCCGCACTTCTGTGTGAGCAAGCAGCAGCCCTGCGTCATGCCGGCAGCCTTTACTACGTAAAAAGCATGGAGGTTTTATTCCATGCCTTAGACGTCGTCGAAAGCGTTACAGTTGGAGCCCAGTGTTTCCGCGCCATGGCCCGGCTGTACGTAGAGGAAGCCGTCTACGACGAGGCAATCATTCTCTTGGAGCACGCACGCGAGCTGTTTGACCAAGAGGGCGACATGGCTGAAGTGGCTATAACCACTAGCCACCTTGGCCGTGTTATGTTGCTGAACAACAAGCCGGCCACCGCCCAAAGCCTTCTAATGAATGCCCAGGCATTAATGGAGGAGTACGGTGACGAAGAGCAGCAGCTGGACAATTTGCTTTGGCTGCAACGGGTAATTCCTTTGCGCTACCAACCGGAGCTCATCGAAAGAATTGCCTACCTTGCCCTGAAGTACAAACAGCCGGGCAAAGCCCTTAAAGGTATCAGTAATGCCTTAAACCCAAAGGTGGCAGTAATGCCGGCCTGGTCCTAAGAAGG
>CAYFUI010000021.1:0-11683 GCA_964346445.1 uncultured Candidatus Saccharibacteria bacterium
CCATGGTTAATCCTACTGGTTACGTGGAGCCATGTGCCCATTTTATCGGCTAATTGGGCAGATAGAAACAAGCCAAGGCCAGTGCCATTTGTTTCACGCGTTCTAAAATCTTCACTCCGGTAAAACTTCTCAAATATTTTTTCTTTGTCACTCTTAGCGATACCTATACCTGTATCAGCAACTGCAAAATGAATATCTTTCCCTTTTTTATGTATTTTTATAGTAATACTTCCTTTTTCAGTGTATTTTATGGCATTTTGCACTAGGTTTTGCAATAGCTCCTGCAGGTATAGGCGGCTAGTGTAAACCGTGCCTAATTTAGGCTGCATATCTAGGTCTAGCCTTAAACCTTTTTCTTTAGCTTCTTTACTAAAGTGGTCTAACAGGCGGTAGCCCATCTCTTCTACCTTTATCTCTTCAGGGTCGTTCATAACGTCGCGCTGCGCCCGAGATAGCGTGCTAAGGTCGTTAATAAGGTGGGCTAAAAATAAAATTTGTTCATGTGCAATTTTTAAAGAATTTCTTGTTACTTCTGGCGGCGCTTTAGCGCTATCAAAGGTTATCTTTGCGTTAGAAACGGCACCTTCGGCTACTGTTACAGGGGTTCGTAGTTCGTGTGAAACTACACTAATAAATTCGTTACGTTCGTCATCAAGCGTTTTTTCTTTAGTTACGTCACGAAATATTAATATATAGCCATCTAGGTCATTCTTGCGGTTTACTTTCACGCCATAAGCATGTCGAATGGGTGCAAATGTTACCTCTAGGCGAATGTACTCACCATCGGCTGCTTTAAAGAGGATATCGTCCCGGGTGGTATTTGTTTTATATGAAGTAAGGGTCTTAAAGGTGTTAAGTGGCTTTTTATCTAATGTGTAGAGTGGAAAGGCGTCGTTTATTTTTTTACCTATCAGGTCTTCGTTAGTGTCTAGTAGGCCCATGCTAGCGGCGTTATAAACTTGTATTTTTGCATTTTTGTCTACGCTTAGTATGCCGTCAGACTGGTTGTTGATGATGGATAGGAGCCGGTTGCGCTGTAGGCTTTCACGTTCTTTTGATTTTTGTAGCAGTTTACGAGAGTGCTCTTGGGAGCGAGAAAGCACTACTATAACATAGCTGGCGGTAAGGGCGGCCATAAAAACCGAGACTTCTTGTGTGAAGACGTAAGGGTCTATTCTAACGGTTAAAGCGGTGCTAATAGTAAGAGTGAGTAGTAACCATAGCAAGCTTAGAGACATACCAATTAGTTGGTACCTTATATAGGAAGCTAAGAGTAAGAGGATCCAGAAAAATAAGAATGGCGACATAATAAAGTACATAGATAGTAAAGAGATGCTGGCTAGAACGTGGTAAAGAATTAAAATAGTTTTCGGGTAGCCCCTGCTAAAAAACTGGATAGTTCCTAAAATAACCCATGACGTAGAGATGGCTGTTACCTTAATAATGTCCCAGGTAGTGACGCCAGGTTGAGCTAATTGCGAGATAATGGCAAATAACGCAATAAAGGCAGGTACAGCAAAGCCAACAACCCGCATTGGCGTTTCTAGGTCTTTTTTAATTCTTCTCCCACCTAACATTTATAGCTTTAATTATAGCATAACAATTATCAAATAATGTTAAGGTTATTAAATATTTGGTGTTTCTTGCTTCAATAAACGCCTTTGTGTGCGGTACGAAGGAAAAGCCTCTTCTACTATTGCCCAAAAGCTCTTAGAGTGATTCATTTCAATGGTATGGGCTAGCTCATGAATTAAAACATAGTCAATTAAATCAAATGGCAACTTCATTAAGGCAATGTTAAGGGTGATAGTTTTTTGGCTACTACAGCTACCCCAGCGGCTACTAGCATGGCTGAACTTTAAAGAGTTGTAGGTAAAATTATGCTCTCTTGCTAAGTGCTCTAGGCGTCTTGGTAAATGTGCTTTTGCTTGTTTTTTTAGGGCTTTAATAATATAAGGACGCAACATATCTTGGACATTTTTAGAGTTTAACTCTTTCTCTTTTGGTAATGTTAAGTTTATATAATTTCCTTTTATGGTGGCTTGAAGGGTGCTACCTTCGGTTACCAGTAAACTATGGCTTTTGCCAATAGTCATTCCAGGAGTGTACTCAACCTTAGGTGTTGCTGTGTCTATTAATTGGCGAATGGAGAGGCGCGATTGTTTGATGAAACTTTTGATGAGGAAATTAGGGGCGTGTTGTGGTGCAGAGATGCGTAGCTTGCCATTGGGGGCAACGGTTGCTTTAATTGACCGGGCTTGGCGGTATTTTCGTATTACCACTTCGCCAAACTCTGGATCGTTTATTATTGGCATGTTAAGAGATTATTTTGGCAGGCTGTAGCTTAGCATTCATGGCCCGTTTTTGACTAAACGGTGTGTGTTTGCCGCTTATAACTATATAGTCTTCTTTGCTGCTTGGGGGGTTAAACTTCTTTGCAAGGCTTTCAAATTGCTGGGGAGTGATAGGCGCTGGTTTTTGGCTTTTCCCAGTTAAGCGCTTTTCTGCACTATAAAGATCGGTTTGTACCCACACAATAACTGGTGTGTAGCCAGCTAAGTTAGCTAGCCGGCTAACTTCTTGGCGGCTCGCTAGGCTGTTAGTGTAACCATCGTAGACGGTGTGTACTTTTGTTTTTAAGACCTGTCCAAGCATATTTAAATTTAAACGCCTGACAACTTTTTGCGTCTCTATGCTGTGGCTAGGCTTCTCAAATAAGATATCGGCAGTGACAGAGTTGCTGATAATGGGTAAGTTGTAGTGCTTGGCGTAGTGTTCGGCAAAAAAGGTTTTCCCTGCGCCAGGTATTCCAACAACGATAAAGAGATGTGGTGAATTTAGGATTAATTGCTTCATGCACTTTATTATACCAAAGAATATGGTAATATATTAATTTTGGTAATATTTCTTTAACCAAGACTGTTTCAGTTGGTAAAAACTACCATCTTTTAGGCTATTTCTAATATCGTCGACTAATTTAATGATGAAGTGTTCATTATGGATGGAAAGTAAGGTGCCGGCCAGGCTTTCTTTCGCCCTGAACAAGTGCTGCACATAAGCTTTGGTGTAATTGGTACAGGTGTAGCAGGTGCAGCCCTCGATAATTGGTGAGAAGTCTTCTTTATACAGGCTCCGTTTTATATTAATACGGCCATTATAGGTGTATGCTGCCCCGTTACGGCCTACCCTGGTTGGTGAGACGCAATCAAAAGTATCTACCCCTTTTTCTATGGCCGCAAAAATATCATCTGGTTCACTTATGCCAAGCAGGTGTTTAGGCTTTTCTTGGGGCAAAATACTGTTCACCCATTCCACTATCTCGCCTAGTTGAGTCTTCTCCAGGGCACCACCTATTCCATAACCATCAAAGGGTAGCTTTCCCATGAATTTAGCCGCTTTTTGCCGCAAATCTTTATACTGCGCACCCTGAATTACGCCAAATAAAGCCTGGTAGGAGCGGTTGGGGTGGGCTGCCCGTAAACGTTTCATCTCCTCTAAAGACCTGACTGCCCATGGGTGCGTACGTCTTTCTAGTGACTCCACCTGGTAGTTATAGCTATCGACCAAGGCCGTTAGCTCATCAAAGGCAAAGGCTATGTCGGCCCCTATTTGGTACTGCACCTGAATGGACACCTCTGGTGTAAAACGGTGCATGGAGCCGTCTAAGTGCGACTTAAAATTAACCCCATCATCGTCTATAAAAGCATGGCGACTTTTGTGAGAGCTAATTACTTGGTCTTGCGGTGTGGTAGAGTCCATGGCCAACACCTTTTTGAAACCACTACCAAGTGACAATACCTGAAAGCCACCAGAATCGGTAAAAGTTGGGCCACTCCAGTTCATGAATTTACCTAAGCCACCGGCTTTTTCGATAATTTTGGAACCAGGTTGTAAATATAAATGGTAAGCATTCGCTAGCACTGCTTGAGCACCCGTTGCCTTTACTTGTTCAGGCACCATCGCCTTAACAGCCGCCTTAGTCCCCACGACTATAAAAGCTGGTGTTTCAATTTTACCGTGTGGTGTACTAATTACCCCTGCCCTAGCTAAAGGTGCATCTTTTAACTTATGGGTAACCTTAAAACTAAATATATTTTGCCCTACTTCCATTTTAATCCTTTTGTTACGCCCGGTATTTCCTACTAGCTATCTCTTTAATTGATAGGCGCCGTCTGTACTCCAAGGTGCCATATTTGAATATTCTAGCAGCCATTATGAGAAATAGACCAGCAGTTACCCAAATTATAAGGAGGCCGAGTTGCGCAATGTGTGGGTTTAAGACACCAAAAGCGTTCTCTATCATAATGGTGATAGGGGCAGAAAGTGGAAAGAGGCTTAAAGCGATTACTATAGGGGAGTTGGGTTCGGTAACTATGGTCATTAAGACGTATAGCGGAATAAACATTACCAGCAAGACAATTCCTAAAAAGTTATTAGCTTCCTTGGCTGTTGGCACAGCTGCTCCTATAGCTACCAGGAGGCCGGTTAGCATAGCTAACCCACCAGTTAATGCTAAAAAGCCCACAGCAAATTGATGCAGACTAATGGTGGCAGTAGCAAGGTCTAAGTTGGCGGTGGTACTTGATAGCTGCGATATTTCTGGCTTGAAAATAGTTGATAGAATGACCACCGGAAGAATAATAACAGCAATTTGTATTAAACCAATGATAAATAAGGATATTATTTTGCCTAAAATTAATGTCTTAGAGCTGATGGTGGTGAGAATAATTTCCGTCACTCGGTTTTCTTTTTCTTCGGTGGTACTTACCACCATTTGGTTGCTAAGAAGCAGCAAAACCAGATAGAATACTACTAAAAACATAATGGGTAGAAGGACTCTTTCTAGTCCGCCTACCGGTTGACCGTCTTGGTAGGATATGGTGTTAATTTGTAAATTATTATTAGCAATAATAGGCAGCGCTAATTCGTTACTAACATGGGCACTGGCGGCAGTTTTAAGTATAGTGTTAGCGGCGGTGGTATACTTTTCATTTTCGAATAAGCTAATTTCTTTAGCATAGAGCTGGATGTTTTGAGCTGAAGGGTTGGAAGGGTAAACAATTAATAAATCCGACTGCCCTTCTTTAACTTTATTTATGGCTGCCTGTTGAGCGTCTGGAGAGGTGATAGTTAAGTTGAAGTGTTTTGAAATTTCTGGTGTAATCAAGCCGGAATGGTCAATTACTTGAATATTTTTAATATCTTCTTTACTAAGGTCGGCTATTTTTTGTTGACTTTGGATAGCTGATAATGTCGTTAGGCTATAAATAATAACTATAATGAGTGGCAACGCTAGCAAAGACACCCAGAAGCTCCATTTTTTCAAAGCCCTGGTAACTTCAAATTTTATAACATTTTTAAGGTTATGCATTTTCCACTACACCCTTTTTTAGAGCTGAAGGAGAGTTTTTGTAGATATCTACAAAAATATCATCTAAACTATTTCGCTTAAACTGCTTTTTAACATCAGTAATGGTGCCATAGGCCTCGGTTTTACCAGCTTTTAGGAGTATTATGCGCTCACATAGTTTCTCTACTTCTTCCATTTGGTGTGTCACAATCACAACAGTGGCGCCCTGCTTTTTTTGCTCAAGCACAATATCCATTAAGAGCCGGCGGTTCACCGGGTCGAAACCTTTAGTAGGCTCATCTAATATCAATAGTTTAGGGTTATTAATAATGGTAATTCCAAGTTGGATTTTTTGTTGCTGCCCACCTGAAAGTTTATCAATCCTAGTTTTTGCTAAAGGCAGCATGTCTACTTTTTTTAAATAGTTTAAGCTACGGGCTTTAGCTTCCGTAGGTGTGAGCCCCTTAAGTGTGCCAAAATAAACCATAACATCTAGCGCAGTTTCTTTTTTATAAAGGCCGCGTTCTTCTGGTAAATAGCCTAGCGAAATAGAACGGCCGGGTTCATAGGGACGGCCATGTATTAAAAGTTGACCACTAGTTGGTTTATAGAGACCGAGTAGTGCACGGAGTGTAGTAGTTTTTCCACTACCGTTACTACCTAAAAAGCCAAATGTTTCTCCCTGTTTTACATTAAAACTTAAGGAGTCTACGGCTGTTTTCTTACCAAAAACCATAGAGAAATTTTCAATCTCTATGATATTTTTTGTAGTGGCAGCCATTGTAGAATATGTAAGATTATTTTTTACGTGGCTTTATTTCGTTACGACCAAGACTCTTTTTAGTTTCGGTATAGGTAACATGCTTCCTTAAGACTGGATCATACTTTCTGAGTGTTAATTTTTCAGTAGTGTTTTGGGTATTCTTAGTTGTGTAATAAGTACGCCCGCCGCTTTCTTCGCTCACCATACCTACTAATTTACGCTTTGTATTCTTCTTAGCCATTTTGTTCCTTACTTATTTAACAGATTATACTTTTGAATATTATAACAATTTTTACACTTTTATGCAAGTAAAAGTTAAGTGTGACGCTTGGAGCCACGATCGGGGCTTGAACCCGAGACCTCATCCTTACCATGGATGCGCTCTACCAACTGAGCTATCGCGGCAAAACTCCCAGCGTTTGGTGCTGAGGGCAGGATTCGAACCTGCGAAGGCATATGCCAACAGATTTACAGTCTGTCGTGTTTGACCGCTTCACTACCTCAGCATTAAAATGGAGCCGCTTTACGGATTCGAACCGTAGACCTACTGTTTACAAAACAGTCGCTCTAACCAACTGAGCTAAAGCGGCTTACCCATGTAATTATACAACACAACATTAAGGATACCAAATATATTTTCTAAAGGCTATAATGTTACCATGGCCCAAGAAAATTTAAGGCAGCACATCTTGCCAGAAGACGTTAACTTGACGGTTCCTGGCAGTGATTCAGATATGTATAAGTGGTTCTTATTATGTTTTTTATTTGGTAAACCGCTTAGAGCGGAAACTGTTATTGCTACTTGGGAAGAACTGCTGGCGGATAAGCTAGATACTCCCTGGGACATTCTTGGCGCAAAGCGTCAAACTATCATTAAAGCTTTGCACCGTGGTGGCTATAAGCGCTATGACTTTTCTACGGTACGTGGCTTAAATACCGTTAACGAACAGCTATTAAGCCAATACGAAGGTTCTTTAAGTTTTATGTTAGAAAGTAGCCAAGACCTTGAAGAGTTTAGAAGCAGGCTACTGAAGCTCTACGGTGTGGGACCAAAGGTATCAGAAATTTTCCTCCGCCCATTTAATGAATATTTTATGGAGCGGCTACACTAAAAACAAGAAGCAGTTAGAAGCCTAGTCTGTAATATAATCTAACAGCGTAGAGGCATATTCTGCATGGCTCCAAGCAAGAGGTGACGGGGCGATAACCGCACCGGTTTCTGGATTCACCTGTTCGCTTAACATACCAGCACTAGAGGCGGTAGATTTAACCCAGTCTAGTATACGTAAAGCTTTATTTTTTTGGCCCTGGCTTAGATAATACTGCGCCAACCAAAGGCTAGTAATAAGCCAGTAATTACCCGTATAGTTATTAGATGTGCGCCGATAATTATCATTGGTGTAGCGCGGAAGTGAGACTTGGTTATGTTCATTTAAAAATGTATTTGTAAGTGTTTGGAAGCTTTCTTTCATAATATTTGTTTGGTCGTTAAAAAGACCAAAGAAGTAGCTGCCAAAAAAGCTTGAAGTATCTATTTCCCGGTTATATTCTACCCCATCGCTAGTGAATAAGACGCCGCGGTAAAAATATTGCTTTTCGGGGTTAAATAAGTACTGTTTAGCGGCAGTTTGTATATCTTCAGCGGCGGCGCGCCACTTAATGGCACTTTCACTATCAGCGGCGGCAACCGCTAAATCTGAAGCTGCCAGTAACGCCGCGTGTGTGATAGAAACGGTAAAAGGCGAAACAGCAAATATCTCCTCCCAAAGGTCGTAGCTTGGCTTAGGCAGGCCCGTGTCGTGGTCTATATATTCGGACAAGAAATTAGTAGCCGGCACTACTAAGTCTTTATAAAATTCACGGAGTATGCTTTTTTGTTTATGAATATTATAAAATTGGGCTAGCATAAAAATAGTTAATGCAGTTTCGTCTTCTTGAATGGGTGGTGCACTGATGCTGCCATGTTTATACGGGTGCCAACTACTTCCAATGGCGCCATCTGGGCGGTATTTGTGAGACAGGTAGCCGCTTGGGTGGAGGACTTTTTTAGCAAACTGGAAGTAACGTTGCGGCTCCTCTTTATAACCTAAACGGACTAGTGGCCACAGGACCAGCGCGGCGTCACGCGGCCAACAGTAGGCGTAAGCATCGCGTGAATAATTTAACATTGAGCTATCACAACTGGCAATGACTGCGCCACGCTTATCTGTATGGGCTTTTATAATCATCAAGCTCACGATAAATTCATGCCGGTGTTCTTTGGGCATGCGTTTAGCTATCCTAAGCGGTGTTTTTAGCCATTTTAGCCACCAATCCGAGGTATCTGTTAGCCGTTTTGCAAAACCAGCGTCTTTAATTTGTTTATTAACGTAAAGGGCTTCACGGATACTTTTGCCAACTGATATAGAGTAGTTTAAGCGGTCGGAACTAAGTGGTGCCAAATTTAAGGTGAACCTAATAATGGAATCTACTTGTCCATGCTCAACTAGTCCAGGTGTTAACTCTCCATCCTCGGCGTCTCTAAACGTACCCTCCATGCCTTCTATACCAAACACGCCAATAGCATGCTGGTCAAAGGGTTTTTCCTGGTAATTACCACTAATAACAAAGGCGCGCCGCCCGCGGTAATGCAGTATAGCATTGTTATCGGGTAAATATTGGGCGGTGTCTGTATAACTGGCAGAATCACCAATTTTAAAAGCCTGTCTAATGAATAATTTAACCTGACGAGGCCGTTCCGTAGCGTTTATAACATGTATATTCCGCATAAAGGCTGTAATATTGGCGTCTACAAAGTCATCAAACTCTAAAATGACTCCTATGTTAGCGTTTTTAGCAACCGTGCGGCCTATTAATGCGTGGTGTGGGTAGCTAAAGCTAAACGTCCACTCTCCATTATCTAGCCAATGAAGGTTGTCGTCTACATAAACACCAATTTTATGTCGAGTGTCGCTACCAATGGTGTGGTTTTCAAAACCAACATAAGGGTAAAAAAAGTCGTGAACCATGCCATACTCATTTAGCCCAACATTTAATTCACCATTGCTTAAGATGATAGGCCGGCTCATGTTGTGGCCTCGTATTTTTTCAAGCGGGCATTAATATCTCTTATGGCATTCATGTAATACAAGAAAGCATCGTAAGGGCCCTTGTGTGGACTAAAGTAGTCATGGACTTTTCCGTCTTCATCTGGAGAGGTGAATAAGTAATATAAATGGTCCGATGTTTGCAGTTTACGCCAGTCATGTTTGAGTTGCTCATCAGAAGAACTGAGGACGGCTTGGGCTTGTTCGTAAAGCGCTTGGCCAGCTTGGTGCTGCAGGCTATTACCTAGCCAGGCACTAAGGTCGCGGTTAGCATCAGCCCAAGAGATAGCATCAGGGATATCTATTTCGTCCACTGCTGGGTATTTTTGGCTAGCTTGGCTAACCGTTAGAAAGCCGTGGCCTGGCTGACTGCACCAATCAGTCACGAATTCTTGGAAGAACTTAAAAATTCCAGTATCCTTCCAGTGGTGCTCCCCAAAAGTTTCATAATCCATAAATAAATTAAGGATATCCCGGTTCTCCAAAGCTTGGTTAGCCCAATTTGAAAACTTATTGGCGGTAAGTGGAAACTCGTACCAATTGGTATTACTAAAGCGAAAAGCAATGTCATCGCTTAGTTTATAATTACGTAACAATAGCCTAGTGTCAGACGTGCCAGGCACTTTATAGACAAAATTAGGACTACGCCACTCCAAGTTCTTATCCCAGCCTTCCGTTAAGATTGTGCTAAAGCCATTACGGCCTGCCCACTGACCTAAACTGTTGTTATATGAGAGCTCTGTGCCACGAAAAGCCCGTGGCTTGACGCCAAATAATGCTTCAATTTTTGCCACGTGCTTAAGCACCTGCGCCTCGAACTCCTCTTTATTGTAAAAGTAAGCTAGTGAGTGGTAATAGGTTTCCGCCAGAAGCTCGACCTGCCCAGTAGCCACCATGGCTTTAAAGCTATCGATTAAGTCTGGTGCCCAACTTTGCGCCTGTTCTAAAAAAGTGCCAGAAAGGCTATAGCTTACTTTAAAATTTGGGTTTTCCCTAAGTAGCTTTAGAATTATTTCATTCATTGGACGGTAGCTTTTATTGACTACCTTTAGAAATATCTTTTTATTTGTATTATCTGGATCTGTAAAGTAGTCGTGGTCGCGGGCTACATCAAAAATAGAATAAGGCTTTAGGCGATATGGCTGGTGTACCTGGAAGTATAGAACAACATCTTTATCCATAAGCTAACTGACCTCCTGCTTGTATGATGCTATACACCTATCAGCAATGTCGTACCAGGAAAGGCGTGTATATTCCTTTTTTATGTCTTGTTGCAATTGCTGTTTTAGGCCAGGTTGTGTGGTCACGCGGACAATTTGCTCTGCCAAGGCGTCTACATCCCAGTAATCATAACGTAATATGCTATCTAATATTTCTGAAACACCACTTTGGTTACTTAAAATTAATGCATTATTGTGATGAGCGGCCTCTAATGCAGTTAGGCCAAACGGTTCGCTGGCTGAACTCATAACAAAAACATCACTTAAACTATAAGCGTCGCGCCAGCGCTTACCCCGCACAAAGCCAGTGAAGAAAACGTTTTGCGAAATGCCTAAGTCGGCTGCTAAGCGGATTAACTGGTTGCGCTGTTCACCATCCCCTACCATAAGGAAGGCAATTTTAGGATTTTCCTTTAAAGCTTTAGCGGCTGCTTCTATTAAGAAGGTTAAACCTTTTTGCACAGTAAACCTGGTAATAGTTGATACAACAGTATAGCCCTCATTTTGCAAGGCGCTTAAATACTGGTAGGTGCCCTCGTCATAAATATAACTATCGTTTAAGGCTTCAGCGTCTATAGCGTTATAAACAACATCCACCTTATCTTCTGGAATACCATATTTTTGGACAATTATATTTTTAGTGTTTTGGCTCACGGCCAAGATACGGTCAGCCATCATTAAGCCATGGTATTCAATTTCATGTATGACAGGGTTGCCATTACTTGAGCCTGCCCGGTCGAACTCGGTGGCGTGCACATGTACTACTAATGGTTTTCCGGTTACTTCCTTAGCCCTTACGCCGGCCTCCATTGTTAGCCAGTCATGGGCATGAATGACATCTGCTGGTGAGGTTAAAATTAATCTTTCGACATAATTTATATAACGTTTCTGTAAAGCCCTTATGTTTGTATCTATACCATCAACATCATATCCAAGCTTGCGCAGCTTAAGCATAAAGTCTGTATCGTAAGCACCGCAGCCAGCAGGCAGCTCTACTGGATCAACTTCAGTAGCACCAAGAACAGACATAAAGTCTATGTCGTTATGAACACTGGCATCGTAAGGAACAACAAAATTTATTCCCATACCGCGTGCGGCTAAAGCCTTGGCCATATAATAACAGGCTACCCCCAGGCCTCCGCTATTATGTGGCGGTAGTTCCCACCCAAGCATTAGTATTTTCATTACGCTTTGTTAACCCTATACCCCATTTAATATGTGCTTTCATTACTGATTATAGTCCTTAAGGTTAGATTTTACAACA
>CAYFUI010000022.1:0-10820 GCA_964346445.1 uncultured Candidatus Saccharibacteria bacterium
TCCTTCACCCTGTTACCTTGCACCGTCTAAGCTTTTTATATATACTAATAGCATAACTAATTTTAAGGAGGAAGTTATGAATCCAGCGAAAAAAGATAATAAGGGAATGATTATTGCAATCGTTGTGGCAGCCGTTTTAATTATCGGTGGTGTTGTATTTGCTATCATTGCAAATAACGAAACTAAAGATGATGCAGTTATTGAAACCACAGAAGTCATCGGCAACGAAGATGTAGACGGTGAAGATTACGAGATTGTACAAGACGAAGAAGAGCTTGTTGACTCAGAAGGCGACGTTGTTGAAGGTGAAGTAGAGGACGAAGCTATTGACGAAGGTCCGGTTACTAACTAAACCTAACCACAGTTAATAAAAATTTTATAATAAAAACACCCCCAATAAGGGGGTGTTTTTATTATTCGACCTGTTTCTACCAGAAGAGGAATTTTTTCTTGGCTGGCTTTTCTTTGCTGGTTGCTTTTTGCACCGCTGGTGTTGGCTTAGGTGCTTGGTTTACCGCCGGTGTGGCCGCTACTTCATTAGTTAATTGCATTTTTAATTCTTCTTTTGCGACCTGGTCTATGGTGGGTGGGTTAAGTATAAGTTTCTTTGCTGCCCTTAATGGCATTTCTTTTTCCCCTACTTGTGTAGCGGTGGTTTTAACACTATCTATATAAGTACCTCTGGTTAAATCTTCAAGTGGTGGCGCAGTAGGGCGTGGTTTTATTGGTGGCTTTTGCACCACCGGACGGGGTGCTGGGGGCCTTACTGGCTGTGCTGGCTTTGGTGTTGCTATAACTACTGGCGGCACTGGTACAGCAGGTGCTGGTTGTGTTGGCTCCACTGGTTTTGGCGTTGGCACAGCAGGCGCTGGCACTACTGGCGGCGCTGGTTTTGGCGTTGGCACAGCAGGTGCTGGTTGTGTTGGTTTAGGGCTTTCTGTTGGCTGCATATTTTCTTGGCGTGGCCGGGCCGTAAAATTACGGTTACGGCTACGTATTCTAAAACCCCGTTTAGGTGCCCTTATTTTATTCCTATCCATTCTCCTGCCCCTCCTTGCTTGGCTCTTTACCCAGTTCTTCGTTAACCCCTAATATTTGCAATGCTTGTTCTAAAATTTCTACCTGATAAATTTCTTTTTTACTGCTACGGTCATTTAAATTATTTTTATACTGCTCCACTTGCTGCCTTAACCATTGGTGGGCCACTCGGCTTACATCGTTAGGGGTTGTTGGTTCGGCAATGGCTAGCGTGCGGGCGCCACCTTCTTCTAGTTTTTTTAAGTAACCTTTGGCTATTAAACCATTTACGTGGACCGCTACTGTTGACACGCTTTTATAATTCAATGCCTGCATAATTTCGCGGTAACTTGGAGAAAAGCCATTTATACCTATAAATTCTTGGATATAATCGTACAGCTCTTGCTGTTTTTTAGTAGCCCGTTGGTGTGGTGGCTGGCTTGTTACATTCCCCATATGCTTATTATAACATTATACCGTCCAGGTTTCTCCACTTTACCATAGCGGTTAAGTTTATAAATTAACGACGCCTTAGCACGCGTTGGCGCCCGCTACGCCGCTCTTTAGCTTTTGCCTTCTTTCGCCCTTTAGCCTGGTTAATGTAGTATTGGCGGTTATCTACCGCATCCCTAATTAATGGTAGTTGGGTGTCTAAACTACCAATACATAATTCTATCATCTCTTTTTCGTCTAACCTTAAGTATTTATCTGGAATACGGTCAAACGATAGCCGTAAGCGGTCTATGGTTTTTGCCGGGTGAGTTGATGGGTCTTTAATATGGTTAGTGTAGTCTAGTAGCACCGCATGAACCGCTAAAGCACCTAAAGCCGGCATGGCTGGTGTTAAGGCGTGCAGCTTTTCGTGCTCCCCCCTATCCATAGGTACTATTAATGAACCTTGCTCTCTTAAAGCTAAGCCCACTTCTTTTACTGCACCATTTTCATCTGGCAAGCGCACACTTTCCCATGCCCGTTTGCTAAATACTATATGATGATTATCTTCTGACCCTAAACGCGTTTTATTCATTGTTACACCTTTCCTTTATTTAAATGAACAAAGTTGCTGTTTCCAATTAAAAAGCCGGCTAGCGCCCACCATACAATACTCACCGTATCGTCTACCCATACTGGCAATACTAAACCAATTACCATTAGGCCAATGCCACTAGAAAAAACCGCTAACGTTAACCAATCGGTGCTTTTAAGCCATTGCTGCCATAGTTTCACCAGAATAGTAAAGCTTATTGCTAAAAATAGGAGCAGCCCCATCCAGCCCAATTCATGCGCTATAAATAAATATTGGTTTTCAATTATGATGGGTTTTTGCGTAAACAAGCTGGCGCTGCCTGTACTACCCACGCCTGCACCAGCTGGCTGCTTGGCCATTAAGGTAATGCCTTCTATCACACTTTCCTTATGGCCATGGTTTGAATTAACTAAACCGGCTTCATTAGGGTCTTCGTGCAAGAACACCGTACTCACAAAATGGTTATCTTTTAAGGCAATCATGCCTGTAAACATTAATAAAAAGCCAGTTAAAAACCCTATTATGTGAGGAACTTTTATTTTATGCCTAAAAATTATTACTACAATAATTAAAAGGCTTAAAATGGCCGCACCTAAGGCACTACGTGAATAGCTAACCCAAAGGTTTACCACGCTACCAATAAACATAAAACCTAAGAACCAGCTTAATTGTTTACTTTTTAAAACCTGTTTCTTTTTTAAAAGGAAATAGCTGGTAATTGCACTTAAGCTTATCACCATCATGGCGCCTAAAACATTAGGGCCACGTAAGGTGCTATTTATTCGTATATAATTATAGTTTTCGTCTACGGTTAAGTAAGGGGCAATATTTAGCGTTTTATTGTAGCCCAGGTATTCTAGAAAATTATGCGGTAAGAAGAACACCTGTAATACACCAAAAGCTACCACTATAAACATACCAATAGTGCCAGCCTGTACCAAAAGGCTGCGTAGCTGCGGATACAGCTTACCCGCTATAAAAAATAGGAAGAAGGCTAAAACATAGCGATAATCTATTAAAAGACCAGCTAAAACCGCATTTTGTGGCAATTTAAATAAGCTCACACATATAAGCCCTAGGAGAACATAAGCCCCTATTAGCTTTACCAGCCAGTTATCTAAAATAGCCCAACGGTTTTGCCGCCATAAAATAAAAAGTGCGCTAGTGAGCGCAATTGTCATAATTATTTCTTTCCATGCCTTTATTAAAAGGGCACCGCCTGGCCACAAGTTGCCCATGATAACTATAAAAGGCGCGTGCAAAAAAACTCCAAAGAAGATTAGGAGTAAACTACTTAGGAATATTTTTTCTGCCAAACCTAAGCTAAAGAGCCAACGCTGCTTACCCATTACTACTACTGTACCAAAGATGTTACAATTAGTGTACTATGTTAGTGAAAAATGCCCGGTTTTATAGCCTAATCCTGGTTATTGCCGATATTATCACCCTGTTAGCCGCTTTTACTATTGCTTATATTTTGCGCGTCCAGTACGACCCACGCCCCCTACTAGGCCCAGTTTATGCTTCTGAATACCTACGCTCTACCCTTGTAATAATTCCCATCTGGATACTGGTCTTTTTTTCGCTGGGGCTGTATTCGCCCAACGTTTATAACAGGCGCCTCTTAGAATGGTCTAAAATTTTCCTGGGCACCGGTATTGGCATTCTTATAGCCATAGGCTGGCAATACGTCAGTGGAGACCTCATATTTCCTGCCCGCTTGGTGGCCGCCTATGCTTTTATTGCTTCTTTTGTATTAATTTTATTAGAGCGTGAGTTACTGCGCCTAACACGCAGCCTGTTGTTTAAGTTTGGCATTGGAGTAAACCGGGTGTTAGTAATTGGCAATTCTCCTACCACCTACGACATTGCCAGCCAGTTGTCTGATACTAAAAAGAGTGGCTACCGCATTGTGGCTTTAGCTGGGCCTAAAAAGAACATCCCTAAAGGTTTGGATATTATTCATTATTCCTTCCCAGAAATGGCCTTACAAAATATTACTAAAAATAAAATAACCGCCATTATCCAAACAGATTTTTACGAAAACCATAAGCGTAATGAAAGAATTCTACAAGCCGCCCAAAACCACCACATTAATTATAGTTTTATCCCAGGCGAACCAGAATTTTATTCTGGCAAAAACACTGTAGATGTACTCTTAGGCTATCCTATGATTACTGTTTACCAAACACCACTTATTGGCTGGGGTGCCATACTAAAACGCCTATTTGACCAAATAGTCAGTTCTATTTTAATTATTGTTTTAGCGCCTGTCTTTTTGTTGTTATTCTTACTACAAAAAACACTCAACCCAGGCCCAGCGTTTTATATAAGTAAACGTTTAAGCCGCTTTTCTGAGCCTATACGGTTAATAAAGTTTCGCAGTATGGGGGCTAAATATGGCAAGAAAGATGCTGCCCAGGAGTTTAAAGAAATGGGGCGTCCAGACTTAGCCCAAGAATATGAAAAAAACCGCAAGGTTGATAATGACCCTCGCATAACTAAATTTGGTAATTTTTTAAGAAAAACTTCCTTAGATGAACTACCCCAACTATTTAACGTATGGCTAGGGCACCTAAGCCTAGTAGGGCCACGGCCCATCCTGCCTCAGGAAATGGCCTACGTAAAAAACAAAAAGAGTGTTTTACATAGCGTCAAAAGTGGCATGACTGGCTTATGGCAAGTAAGTGGCCGCAGCGACTTAAACTTTGATGAAAGGATTGAATTAGAAACATTTTATGCACAAAATTGGAGTTTTTGGCTAGACTTAAAAATTTTAGCTAAAACTTTCCATGTGGTGATTTTTGGAAAGGGGTCTAAATAATGAAAAAACCAAAAGTGGCGATTGTTTGCGATTGGCTAACCATTATGGGCGGAGCCGAACTAGTAACGTTAGAATTAGCTGAATTATTCCCGGGTAGCCCCATTTACACTTCTGTTTATGATAAAAAACGTATGAAACCGTTCGCTAAATATAATGTTAAAACCACCAAATTAGAACAAAAACTGCCAGGTAAATTAAAATACCGCCACCAGCTATGGCCAACCCTCCGTCCAAAAGCTTTTAAGCAATTAGACCTTTCGGCCTACGACATTATAATTAGTGCCACCAGTGCCGAAGCTAAGGCGGTCCAAAAAAGCCGTCCCGGCCAAGTCCATATCTCTTACATCCACACACCCATTCGTTACTACTGGAGCCATTACGAAGAATTTAAAAACGAATTTAATTTTGGACCACTTACGCCCTTCATCCGCCCCTTCATACCGGCTTTAGTTAGAAAGATGCGCCAAAAGGATTTAGAAAGTATACCAGGAGTGGATGCTTTTATTGCGAATTCCACCATTACCAGTAAACGTATTAAGAAATATTATGGGCGGCCCAGCCAGGTGGTGTTTCCACCAGTAGATGTAAACCGCTGGGCGCCTAAGCCTAAAACTAAACGACAAGGCTATATAATGTGGGGACGGCATGTACCTTACAAACGGTTCGACCTAGCCATAGAGGCAGCTAACAAGGCAGGCTTTAACCTAACAATTATAGGCAGTGGCCCAGACACCGAACGCCTAAAAAAATTAGCTGGTCCGACCGTTCATTTTACTGGTCGCATTAGCGACGAGCAGTTAGTAAAACGGGCACACCATGCCAAAGCCTTCTTATTCCCTAATGAAGAAGATTTTGGTATTGCCGCCGTAGAAGCCTTAGCCGCCGGCCTACCAGTCATAGCCTACGCTAAAGGTGGCGCCTTAGATATCGTCCAAGATGGTGAAACTGGTATTTTATTTAAAGAACAGACACCAGATGGTTTAATAAAAGCCATAAAAAAAGCCGACAAAATAGATTTCTTGCCGGCCACCATGCACCGCAAATCAAAAAAGTTTGCCACTACTTTATTTAGGAATAAAATCCAAAAAATAGTGGCAGACGAGTATAGTAAAGTTAAACTTAAATAATTATTCTTTATTAATTAGTTAGTTAGGCGGTCGCCTTTTTTAGTGTTTCCATTAAAGTATCTTGTGGTACCAGCCCAACAATACGGTCCACTTCTTTGCCATCTTTATAAACCACCATGTTAGGTATACCCCTAACACCAGCTTCGCTAGCTAACTGGTTGTTTTCGGCACTTTCTTCTATATTAACCTTAACAATATCCACTTCTTTATCCATAGCCTTAGCAACGGTCTCTAAGGTTGGTGCCATGGCCAGACATGGCGGACACCACTGTGCCCAAAAGTCTACTAAAACAACTTTTTTATTATCTAAAACTTTTTCTTGATACTCTTCTTTACCTTTTATATTATAAAGTGCCATAAGTCCTCCTTTTTATTAAATTAACACCTACTTTAACTTGCACATACTAACTATTATATATGATTTTTACGATACGTAATAAATAGCTTCTAGACAGCGCAGGGTGTCCTCCCAGCCGTCCACCTGAATAGAATCAATTCCCATGGCTCGCACCGGGTAATCGTTACCACCTTCTTGCAACTGGTCACCAAAAAAGAGAATTTCATCGCGGCTAACATCTAACGTATCTATTAACTTACGCATTCCGTGGGCTTTGTCTATGTTTGCTTTAGTGACATCAATAGAAGTTGTGCCACCAACTCTTACTTCTAGCCCTGGTAACTTAGCAGCCACTACGTCACGTAGTTTAGCCTTTTTTATACCTTTTGGATCCCAGGCATGCTTATCGGCGGCACTGGCCTGCTGCCCTAAAGCACTAAATGTAACCTGGCTTAAACGGTCTTCAATAATATCACCGGTTGGCTTCTTTTCCCAGTAACCAAGCTCTTTAGCCCCTTCTTCTAAAGCTTTAAAAATGGCTTTCTTTTCGGCCGGCTTTAAGTCTTCGGCGTACTGCAGGTCCCATTCCCGGCCAGTTTCATTGTAGCGGTAGTAACGGGTACCGCAAGTGGGCATTAAGTGCAAGCGCCGTAACTGGATAGGACTAGATTCGAGCCGGTTAGTTACTTGTAAGACAAATTGTTCATAACCACCACCAGATATAATACAAATATCATAATTATCTAATAATTTTGTTAGAATTTCTCCCATACGGTCCGTCAGGGGTGATTTTGTGACAGCTAAAGTGCCATCTAAATCGAATGCTAATACTTTTTTGGCCATTTACTTCTCCTTCTTGGTTTCTTGTGGCTGGTCTTGTAATTTTTTAGCCACTTCGCCGGCTTTATGGCTAATATCTTTTCTGGCTACTAAAATACCATCTGGTGTGTTTATTACAACAACATTATTAAGCCCAATAACAGCCACCGGCTTAGCCTCTTCATTACGGATATATGAATTTTCTATGCCGATTGCATGAACATTTGGGCCTTGGACTAAATTATTTTCATCATCTTTTGAAATGGTGTCATGCAAATCTTTAAAAGAACCAACGTCTACCCAGTCAAAACGGGCTACAACCATAGCCAAGTCTTTTGCCTTTTCTATAAGAGCGACGTCGATAACCTGGTTGTCTAAGCTAAGGTAAGCCTCTGTAAAGCTAGGGCTACCAATATCACCAGCCTGTTGAAGTATTTCATAATTCTTTTTTAAGCTTGGCGCACTACGGTTAATTTCATTATTAAAGGTGTTTACACTGCCTACAAAATAGCCACAATTCCAAAAATATTCACCACTTTCAACAAACTTTTTAGCCGTTTCAAAATTAGGTTTTTCTTTAAAACTTTCCACTTTGTAAATACCAGCCTGGGCATCTATGGTGCCATCACGTTGGATATACCCAAAACCGGTTGAAGGGAAGGTTGGCTCTATGCCAATTAATGTAATTTCATTACGGTTAGTGGCGTTTTTTGCCGCTACATTAAAAGAACGTTTAAAGCCTTGAATGTCTCGTATGGTATGGTCTGAATGGACAAAAGCAATTGGCTCATCCTTATTATGCGTTTTTGCAATATGGTTTAAGGCCAGTAAAATACAATTAGCGGTGCCGCGCCGGCCAGGTTCTATTAAAAATGCACTATCGGGTAAACCTGGTAGTTGTTCTTTAACTAAATGGGCATGGCCTTTTTCTGTAATGACATAAATGGTATTACCTAGTTCTTTTGCGCGGTCATAGGCCTGCTGCACCATGGTGCGCTCTCCAGTTAATTTAAGTAGGTGCTTTGGGTATTGGCTGGTTGAAAGAGGCCATAAGCGTGTGCCAGACCCCCCAGCAATTATTACTGTAATCATATCCTTATCATACCACATCTCACGGTCGTAATCGTCTTGCAGGCGCACTATATCGGCCTCTTCGGAAGGGTTGCCAGGCACGGTGTGCTGCCATATTTCTGCCACTAAAGTGTAATTTTCATGGTGCCCAACGCCGCGGTGCCGCTCCCCAGTTTCTAACTGTATTTCTGTGCCAGGCGCTGCTAATTTCTTCTTACCTTCTAAATCGTCGTGGCTACGGTGATAAAAGCCTTCTGTCAAAAACTTCCACCGCTCAGCCCGCCGGTGGTGATATTGCCAGCTAATGCGTTGCTGTGGTGCAATAACCAATATCTTGGGACTAAGTGGGACATTAGCCCCACCTAAACGCGCCTCTTCTATTGTTAAACCTGGGAAAAAGTCCTTAACAAACTGGTCACCGTCTTGGTTACTTAACCTGATAAAACCACCCCATGGACGGGCGTCATCTATCTCTTCTATGGTGTAGCCCGCCTTCTTTAAGTGTTTGGTAATTTCCTTAAACAGGCTGTTCTTTTGGGTTAATTTATCTGCATTCACCCCTGCAATTTGTTGTGCAATTTTTGCCATAGTGCCTCCTATTATACAATAGAAGAATGATATTGTTAGAATACGAAGCCAAGGCCCTACTAAATGCCTACGGCATACCAATTGCTAAAGGCCAATTATATTACGCAGGCTACAAACCGTTCACCTACCCGGTAGTGGTGAAAAGCCAAGTACCTACGGGCGGCCGAGGGAAATTAGGCGGTATAAAAATTGCCACCAATAAAAATGAATTCACTACTTATGTAGACGAAATAAAAGCCTTAAACATCAAAGGGTTTACCCCAAAAAACCTTTATATTGAGACTGCTTTAGATGTAGCACAGGAGTACTATTTATCCTTAACTATTAACCGCGAAACTAGCCAAGTCCAATTAACCGCTCATAAAGAAGGTGGTATAAATATAGAAGAACAGCAAAAAGATAGCTTTTTACAACTACCCATTCCCTACAAAAACCCCAACTTTAACACGCTTGGCGAACAGCTGGCCGAATACCTAGGCTTAGAAAGCCAGGTATTTACCCTCCAAGACATGCTGCAAAACCTTTACAAAGCTTTCATAGAAAACGACGCCACCTTAATAGAAATAAATCCACTTATCTTAACCATTACCGGGCAACTGATTGCCGGTGATGCCAAAATAGAATTAGATGACGGCGCCCGGTTTCGGCATAATTGGGACTACGAGACACCAGTCCAAGACGCTAATTTCATTGTATTAAACCCAAAAGGAGATGTTGCCCTATTAGCCAATGGTGCAGGCTTAGCCATGGCCACAGTAGATTCTATTTACGCCAGCGGCCTTATACCCGCTAACTTCCTAGACATTGGTGGCGGCGCCAACGAAGAAAAGGTAATTGCCGCCTTTAAAGATATAATGGCTTTCCCTAGCGTCAAAGCCATTATAATAAATATTTTTGGTGGTATAACCCGTTGTGATGAAATAGCCAAAGCTATTATTCACGCTAAAAATAATGTACCAGGCCTGCCACCACTATTTATTCGTTTAGAAGGTAATAATTACGACCAAGCAAAAACCCTACTAGACCAAAATGACATCTTACTGCTACCTACCCTAAACGCCTGTATAGACGCCGCTAAAAAGGAGGTAAAGCAACATGCCCGCTAACGAACTTACACCTAACCAATTAGGTGAATTAATAAAAAACCGTTTATATGCAAAAAATGTAATTGTCCAAGGAATTACTGGCAACCAGGGTGCTTTCCACACCCAAGCCATGCTAAGCTATGGTACTAACATTATTGCTGGTACCTCGCCAAACACTAAAGAAAAGCTAGTACATGGCGTAAAAGTTTACCAAAAATTAAGCCAAATTACCGAACGGATTGACGCCACAGTAATCTTTGTACCAGCGCCACACGCTAAAGGCGCCATCTTAGAAGCGATAGCTGCAAAAATACCACTTATAGTTTGTATAACCGAAAACATCCCATTACATGACATGCTACAAATTAAGAATAATTTAGCTAAAACAGACATTACCTTCCTGGGGCCAAACACCCCTGGGGTACTAGTGCCTGGTGTTAACAAGCTAGGCATTATCCCTGGCAATTTAGCCTTAACTGGGCAAATTGGGATTGTAAGCCGCAGCGGCACACTAACCTATGAAGCCATGGATGGTTTAACAAAGCGCGGTTTAGGGCAAAAATACATTATAGGTATAGGTGGTGACCCCATAAAAGGCAGTGGCTACACAGACTACTTAGCCTTATTTCAAGCAGACTCAGATATTAAAAAAATTGTTTTAATTGGTGAAATTGGTGGCCAAGAAGAACTAGCTGCAGCCAATTACATACGCCACCATATTACAAAACCAGTGTACGGCTACATTGCTGGCCATTATGCCCCCCAGGGTGTGCGCCTTGGTCACGCCGGGGCAATCTTAGGCAGCGAAAAAGACAGTGCCGCTTATAAAACAGAAGCACTCACCCGGGCTGGCGTTAATACAGCAAGCAGTATTAGTGAACTGATTGAACTAGTTTAGGTATCTCCTTAAACCACTTTAATACAC
>CAYFUI010000023.1:0-9499 GCA_964346445.1 uncultured Candidatus Saccharibacteria bacterium
TGTTTAATGTCCACTGGGTTTGGCATATTGCACGAAAGTGTTGTAAGATGTTCAACAGTAAAAACTATATCATCTGAGGTAGACCGCCTACCAAAGATTGGTGTAACTACTTCTATAGTTATTACAAGTGTTGCTGCTTTTACATCATTAATCTTGCTTCTTCGTAATCTACAGCTTAGAAGAGAGGCTAAGGTTATGAGGGACCAACTAACAGAGGGAATAATTTGAAAATGAATACACGTAAAGAAATTAATGATAACTATAGGAAAACTATGCACTCCGTAAGGCAGGAGATGGGCCCTCTAGGCAAGCTTTGGAGCTTGTTTATACACTTCCCCCCGGTAGAGATACTTCTCACCTTGTTAAATAGAACCGTTTTACGGCCATTTCCCCTACTTGTAGCAGCCCTTGTAGGCCTTCTAGGAGGCTTAGGGCTCTACGGCATTGCCCTCTACAACGGCTATGTCTTAAGTGGTGCAGAAATACCCTTTTTGATTATCGGTGGCTTATTCTTAGGCATTATTTTTGATTACCTAAGAATCTTCTTTAATGGCGACATCTAGTCGCCTCTAAATATTTATAATTTTTATATTAACGTAGCTTGATATAGGTGGCGTCGCTATCAGCCTTGGCATGACGTATGTTATGTTTACTAGGCTGGGAAGGCTTGCTAGGTGCGCTACCGGCATTTTTTACCACTTGCTTAGTAGTGTTACTGGGTGTAGTAGTGGCTGGTGAGCTAGCAGGGGCGGACTGCCTTGGTGGCACAGCCCGATGCGCCAGTGCTGGTTGCGGGGATGTGGCAGTGGTAGCGTTAGTTTTTGGTTTTGTTTTTTCTAAATGTGCGCGCCTTTCTAGCCATTCATCTAAGAACGACTTGCCACCAGCCGCTCCACTTGGTGCCCCTGGAGCACCTGCAGTTGGCGCCGCCGCCCCACTCGTTGACCTATTAAACTGCTGCGGCGCTCCCTGCGGACGTCTCTGAGGTGCCATGGCGGCCGCCTCAGCTTGTTGCTTTCGCTTAAACTCTTCGCCGGCCCCTAGGCGGGCAAATATTTCTTGCTCCACCTCTGCCCGTGGGCGACCATATTTTACAGCTGATAACTTCTTTAAGGCGTCACGAATTTCAGGTTTAGACTCGCCCATAGGCGGCACCAAAGACATGCTAAATGCAGATGATGGTACGCCAGATATCATGACGGAGGTGATAGCTTGATAGTTAGGTAATTTTGTAAGATCTTCCGCATTAAAGGTGGGTAGAAATTTTTTCTGAAGCAGTTCAGCATCGGTAACGCCAATTCTACCGCTAATAATTGTCCCTATGTTACCTAAAATAGCCTCGCGTATAGTTTCCGTAAGCTGAGTCATGAACTGGTTTGCTAAAATTAAATTTAGACGATATTTTCTAGCCTCAGAGAGTATAGACTCAAAACTATCAGTAGCGAAGTTTTGAAACTCATCCACATAAAGCGCAAAGTCTTTTCGCTCATCTTCTGGCATATCGGCCCTACCCATGGCCGCCACTTGAAATTTCATTACAAACATCATCCCTAGAAGCTGTGAATTTAACTCCCCCGTCTTACCTTTAGATAGGTTAACTAAAAGGATTTTATTATTGTCCATAATTTCACGGATATTAAAGCCACTCTTTGTTTGCCCTATAACGTTACGCATCATTTCATTGGATAAAAATGCACCGAACTTACTAACAAACCAGCCTAGAACCTCAGATTTATTGGCTTCGCTCGTTTGCGCCATTTCTTTATTCCAAAAATCTAAGACAGTTTGGTCCTTTACATATTGCATTTTAGAATCAGTGAAAGACTGGTCGTTAAAAACCTGGGGTACATCTATAAAACTGGTACCATTCGGGTCGCTCATAATAGTTAAAGCTGCATTCCTAAACCAGTGCTCATACCGTGGACCAATGATACCCGTATGTCCAGGGTCATAAAGCTTGTATAGCATAGCAATAGCTTCTTGAATCAAGAAATCACGCTGATCCTCTGTTTCAAACTCAAACAAGTTTAAACCAATAGGATTGTCCATGTCACTAGGGTTAAAGTAAATAATATCTTCCACCCGCTCACGCGGCACCATGCCCATTATGTTCTCTACTGCGTCTCCGTGTGGGTCTATAAAAGCAAAACCCTTCCCGTCAATCATATCCTGGTAGGCTAAGTTTTCTAACAATACAGACTTACCAACACCAGTTTGCCCAATAAAGTAGGTGTGTCGACGTCGGTCATTAGTGGCTAAGCGGATGGGTTTTTTAACACCACGAAATTCGTTGTAGCCTATCAAAAAACCTTCATCCATTGCTTGTGTTGGACCATCTACTTGCTTTGCCATCTGCCTTTTCACCCTGGATGTTGGAATATTGTTTTGGTCTGGCAAATGAAAAACTGTTGCCATTTCTACGCTATTCAAAACAGTACTCCGCTCACGCTGGGGGAAAAAGCGCATTAAGTACGCTGTCACTAGGTCGTCTGGGTTTTTAGCTGGAGTAAACTTAAAGCCATTGTTAGATGGTGAGTCAAACAATGAGAATGTGGCAATGATATTTTTCAATAAGGCATTAGCGCGATTATTATCAGTTGAAGAGACCACCACCCGGACTAAGGCTTCATAACCAGGATAGCGGGTCTTCTCTTCTATTTGCTCAATGGTAGACTGCTCCAAGCTAGTTAACTGCTTATCTTCTGCTTCACGCTCTCGCTCTTCTAGTTGTGGTGGCTTCCACAACGCTTCAGCTAAACCAGTAGTTGTTAAGCCCAGGTCTTTAAATGGTGAAACCTTCTTGCCCTTATCTTTTTTAATGCTTTCAGACACTGACAGTGCCTTTTTAGTCCAGCCCTCATCTGCTGGGCGAATTAGTATCTGTATAGCTATACCGTCATCTTTAGAAGCACTTGAGAGAGCGTTTAGCATAGCGCGGCTAGCATCTCTTTTCGATTCACGATAAGTTGCGATTGGGTACGCAAAATCTTTACGCAAAGTTAACTCTCCGCCAACTGTCCCCTCAATCTTTCCAGTTTGGCTAAATATATTCTTCTGCTCTACCTCTTCTAGCCGTGCTGATGGATAGGCAGCAATAACAGCCTGCCTAATAACATCTACTAGTACTGTGGGTACAACGGTATAATAATGCACCAAGCCTTCGTGGCTGACTATTTCAAACGAGATATGGCGCTGGCCATGAATTTTGCTCCGAAAGCCAGATGTAGCAGTGCTGGATATTATATTATACATAACCTGTGCTTGCGAAAGCACCTCTTCGGTTACGTCTCGCTCATCACGGCCACCTTTTTCCAAGTCATCACTAGCGGGCGGTATATGTATATAGAGTGGCACCATCTTTAAACCACGTTCATAATTTTTTGCTTCTTGTACGCTATTGCGATATTGCAATATAACATAGGTTGCTAACCCACCTAGCCCTAGTAAGATTAATAGTGATACAAGAAAAAATTCCACCATCTAGTTAACCATCCCAAACTTACAGTTGATTTTCACCCCGAGTGCGGTCAAAGCGCTTCTTTTGATACTCTTCACGGACATCAACAATTTGCTGCTCTCTTTTATAAGGGTCACCCTTGGTTGCCTTTATGATATGCTTGGTGCGATCCACCCACTCTTTCTCAATCTCATCTTCATCAGCTGCCTGTATGCCTTTAGCTACAGCTGATTCACCGGGTAAACTTGGCGCAGGAATGGCTGGAGGGGCTGCTATGGCAGGTGCAGCGCCGCTAGCTAGATCACTAGCTACAGCTTGAGCCTCGCTTGAAAGCTCCTTAGCCTCTGCCCCACGCTCTAACCCTGACGTTTGTCGTTCTGGTGATAACCCGCCAGAGTGCTCCAACTTTTCTTGGCCACTAGGACGCGGTGCACTTTCGGGCGTTGGTACATTGGGCAGTTGTTCTGGATTCATAAGCTTTATTATATCAGTTTTATGCACGTTTTGCGACATAAAAACAACCTAAAAGCATAAAAATGGCAATAAGCAAAAATACATAGGCCGGAACAGCGCCGACCGTACCGAGCCCCAGCAAGATAACAGGACCTATAGCTAATACGCTGGCATAATAATACGCCCGCAAACTACTAAGTTCAGTAAATGGCTTTTTTAAATAAAAAAATTTAGTAAACCACTTGATAAGCCGCTGTCCATAAAAAATTACAAAGGTAAGCAAGCTCATAATTATCACGTAGACGCACATAAAAACAACCAGCACCCCAAACGGACCAGCACTCGTGGGCGTGGAATTGTTTAAAATAAAAAGAAGCAAGACAAAGCTTGCTAAAAGAATAATAACTAAAAATTTACCTAAAAATGATTTAAACATATTTGCTATAAATGGGTTTCCCTACCCCATTTTACCACCAGTACATATCCTTGCTAAAATTAAGGAGCCTACTACGGATAGTACTTACAGCTGACATGAGTTACTTATATAACCTTCGCCACCTATTTAAATAATTATTAGGGCGGGTGAACCGATATCACAAGTCTATCCATAGCAGACAGTCTGACCGCTCCGAGATAAACTCGAAGCCTACTTTTTGGCTGTTCCACGATCACACCTAGTATAGTGCTAGCATCCATCGGTGTAAAAATTTATCCCCTTTACACGATACTAGGATTAACTAGGTGCGTCGGTACTAAACCAACAAGCTCTACGCCATTTGGCGGAGCATCGACCATTCGCTTTTTATTTTTATTTTTTTGTTTTGTGGACTAGCCATAATTATATAAACAATTTATGATTATCAAAGTACTCAATAATTGGACATCAGGGTTTGGTATATAAACACCAACCTTTCAGTCTATAAAATAACTAGTGCAGCAAATAGTCGACTTTTCCGTCAAAATTTTGGCAAAGAAAGTTTGCTATTTTCTAGTGGTTTTTTGTTAATGTTCTTAAGTGCCTTTATTGGTGGTACTTATTTTCTTAAGCTTTTGTTTTTAATTTATTTGTTTTTTGTTTTCTTAAAAGCTTATGTTCATACTAGCATAAACACTATGTCCTGTCAATGGTTTTTGCTTCTTATCGCTATTACTTATGTTGTTATATTTACAATCAGGGCATGTTTAAGGTGTAACTCTAATATAATAATGTAGACTATGTTACAACATTAACAGTATAAAATACAACACATGTTACTAAAAAATATTAAATAACTTCCATTTTTTCAACAAACCTCCCCACTGCCACAAAGCGGATGGCTGCAAAAACACCTAGTCATCTCACACCATATTTAATATTGAGAGTTAATACATATGACAATATGACATAGTGAAGCGCGCGCACTTTTAGTCTTTGTCTTAATAGCCGTCGACCTTGCCTAAGTTGCTGTTTTTAATTTATAACGCATGAACCCGTCAATAGTTTACTCTTACTTAAAAATCCACATTTACTATTTATATAGCATAAAAAAATATACCCGTACCACTACTAAGGCTGTTGGGTGTTTTAAATAATTCTCAGATTTTTCACTTACTGTAAATAAGTTATCCACAAAAAACTAGTAAATTCGTGGTATTTTTTACCTAAAGTTATTGTAAATTAATGTTGACACAAGCGCTTTAAATAGCTATTATAAGGGTAGTTCTTGAATAAATAAATTATGCATCACTATTCAAGGGCCAAAAATAAAAATAATCCAAAAATAACTCCACTAAAACAACCGTTCCTCGCAGGCGGTTGTTTTTATATCCCGATACTCTTAATAATAAAAATAATAACCCAAAACTTTGGGTTATTATTTTTTGCCACAATTGGCAAAGTTGATATCTATATGGTGGAGCTGCGGGGTATTGCACCCCGGTCCAAAAGGTAAAATGCTATTCTTCTACAAGCTTAGTTAATTTAAAATTCACATTTAAACTGTAAAACTAACAAAATATTTAAATGCGTTACTATTTATTTTCACTAGTTATGCCTGAGTAAAGTAGTCACAAAAAGCTAAGTAGCATGAATATGACACCCATTACCCCCTATGCTACCTGGAGGAACAGATGGCTCTAAAAATTAAACTAGAGCTGGCGCAAAAACGGGTGCACTAAAAGCTTTAGCTAAATGTGCAAAACCGGCTTTTGCTTTTGCAATATAATTTGCAGTTATAAAATACGTAACGTGTATGAACGACTTGCCAAATAACCTTTTAAAGTCCTCTTGTCGAAGCTATTCAGCCCCCTACAAAGACAATATTAATTATACTAAAGATTGCAGACAATGTAAATATATGCTTAAATTAACCTTAAGATGACTGCAACAATCCTTTCTGCTACCCCTATCGGCTATGACTGCACTACTGTACACGTTGAAGGTGACCTAAAGCACAGTTTACCCTCCATGCAAATAATAGGCATGGGTTCAAGGAGTGTAGACGAAGCGAAGGACCGAGTGAGGAGTGCCTTGATGAACTCAGGCTTCTCCTTCCCTCCTAAAAAAATTGTCATTAACCTCTCCCCGGCAGAACTAGTCAAAGGCGGAACACAGCTAGACTTAGCCATTGCTGTCAACGTACTGGTCTTGTCTGGTCAATTGAGCCCTTCTCATGCGCATAACAAGCTATTTTTGGGCGAATTAGGGCTAGATGGAAGTATTAAGCCAGTTAGAAACATACTCGGTCTCTGTGAGCCGTTAAACGCCCCTACCGTCAAAAAAATCTTTATCCCTTGGGACAACTATCAACAGTCGTTACTACTAGAAGATAGCCGTATAGTTCCCGTAAAGCACCTAAGAGATTTGCTGCTTAAACTACTCGAGGTGGATGCTGACCATACCCCCCTACCACCAGCTAAAATAGGTACTACAAAAAGTGATAACCACGCCACTCCAACTATGAGACATTTACTAGATTCTATAAAGGGTCAAGAAGTGGCAAAGCGGGCCGCGGTTATTGCCGCAGCTGGTCACCATAACCTGCTCTTAACTGGTCCCCCAGGAGTGGGAAAAACGCTAATCGCTAAGACCTTAGCCAATCTACTACCCCCTCTTACTAAACAAGAATCCAAGGTTGTAACACGCATATACTCCATACAGAGCAGCAATCAGTGTGTGGCTATAACAAAACGTCCTTTTCGCAGCCCTCACCACACTGCAAGTTATGCCGCTTTAATTGGGGGCAGTAGGCAACTTCTTCCAGGAGAAATCAGTTTAGCACACAGTGGAGTACTATTCTTAGATGAATTACCCGAATATCGCCGTGACACATTGGAAGCTCTACGACAACCCCTTGAAGATGGCCAAATAACCATCAGTAGAGCTGGTGGCAGCACGACCTATCCTGCTAATTTTATTCTTGTAGCCACTATGAACCCTTGTCCATGTGGGTATTACGGAGACACAGAAAAAGCTTGTATTTGTACAATTGCGCAAATACAAGCATATCAAAAGAAAATATCTGGACCACTTCTGGATCGAATAGACCTTTCAATAAAACTGAATCGACCCGAGGATATCTTCAGTCACGAAAACAAAACGTTGTCATACTCTCAACATACACAATCTGTTGAGCATATTATTTATGCAAAAAATAAACAACAAGAACGTTTTGAGCGTAGTGATGTTTACAACGGTACGGTAACAGATTTTGATCCAGTAAATACATTTAATGCCACCCAGGACGCACTGGCCTTGATTCAAACTGCCGCTAAGTCGCTACAATTGAGTCCACGCGCTTATCAAAAAACTCTCAAGGTGGCTCGCACCATTGCAGACTTAAGTAAAGACAACTTTCTTCAAGCGGCTCACGTTACAGAGGCTTTGCAGTTTAGTGGGCGCTTTTAAAGAATACCCCTTGCTATCCCTTGTGAGAAGTGTTAAAATAAGGACCGTGTATTGCTCAGAAAAAGAATCAAAGTAAAGGAGATAAGAAATCAGTAGACACATTCGTATTAATCAGGAGATACGTGCCCCGAAACTAAGGGTCATCGGTCCTGATGGAGATCAACTTGGTATTCTTAGCCTGCAAGAGGCAAAACAAGTAGCTCAAGATGCAGGTGTCGACCTGATAGAAATATCACCTAACGCCGACCCACCGGTAGCCAAAGTTCTTGACTGGGGCAAGTACCAGTACCAAAAAACCAAAGAGCAACAACGCAACCGCCGCAAGTCAAAAGCTGTTGAGCTGAAACAAATTAGGCTTGGCCTAAAAATTGGTGCTAATGACTTAGACATTAAGCTGCGAAAAGTGCGTCAGTTCTTAGAACAAGGACATAAAGTGAGGATTAGTATATTTTATCGCGGGCGTGAAAACGCACACAAAGAAATGGGCTATGATATGCTAGACAGGATTGTCACGATGCTTCACGACGATGGCATTGTTATAGAGCAAAAGCCACAAATGGCTGGCAGAAATTTAAGTATGGTAATAAGGAGTAAATAAATGCCGAAAATGAAGACCCACAAGGGTACCGCTAAAAGAATTAAAATGACCAGTACGGGTAAATTAACCCGACGCCGCGCTTTTGGCAACCACATTCTAGCAAAAAAAAGTAAAAGTCGTAAACGACGTATCAATACCTCTGCCGAAGTTACAGGTGGCGCGGCAAAGAATATCAAAAAATCTTTAGGCAAATAAGCTTTTTATAATAATTTAAAAATAATATAATAAATAATAAAGGACAGGAGAACTGAAATGCGAGTAAAAAGAGGTGTTACCGCCCGCGCCAAGCATAAAAAAATGTTAAAGAAAACTAAAGGTATGCAACACGCCCAAAGGACAAGTTATCGCTTAGCGAAGCAGACAGTCATTAGGGCACTGCAATACCAATACCGAGACCGCCGAAACCTTAAGCGTGACCTGCGTGCACTATGGATTACACGCATTAACGCTGCCTCGAGAGAGCTTGGTACTACCTACGGGCAACTAATTAGCAACCTTAAAAAAGCTAATGTGGAACTTGACAGAAAAGTACTAGCAGACCTAGCAGTGCGTGAACCAAAAGCTTTTGAGCATATTGTAAAAACAGTTACAAAATAATATTGTAACTTATTGTTGTATAAATTTAAAAATAACTCCCATGAAAGGAGTTATTTTTAATTGGCAGTTAACCTATAAGCCGGGTTCTGTCTAGAATGACCATCTATCTAGTTATACAATTGCTTGTACAATCAAGCGGATTAACGGCTCACTAAGACGAGTAGCCTTATGTTAGCAAGCCTCCTTGCAGCTGACAGGGTTTACCTCTACCCCATGTCGCCATAGGGTACTGTGGGCTCTTACCCCACTCATTTCACCCTTACTGCAACTAAAAAGCTGCAGCGGTATCGTTTCTGTGGCACTTTCCCTAGAGTCACCTCTGGTCGCCGTTAGCGACTGTCATACTCTATGCTGCCCGGACTTTCCTCTACTACTTTCATAGTAGCGGCCATTCAGTAAACTGCCTCTTTTATTGTATCATAGCAATGTATGTAGAATAAGTTACAGTATAAGTGGAATTAAGATTAAAGAACCCCTATCAACATTAGAATCTGAAACATGAGCGCCC
>CAYFUI010000024.1:0-8875 GCA_964346445.1 uncultured Candidatus Saccharibacteria bacterium
AACTACCCATTTGCCACCATAGAACCAAACACTGGTATTGTGCCAGTACCAGATAACCGCTTAGATAAATTAGTAAAAATCTATAATGCGCAAAAAATTATCCCGGCTACTGTGACATTTGTTGACATTGCGGGCCTTGTGGCTGGTGCTAGTCAAGGTGAGGGTCTAGGAAATAAATTTCTAGCCAATATCCGCCAAAGCCAAGCAATTGTTCATGTTGTGCGCGCATTTGAAAATGATGATATTGTTCATGTTAATAATACTGTTAATCCTAAAAATGATATAGAAACTATCAATACTGAGCTAATCCTGGCCGATATTCAAACACTAGAAACAAGACTCAATAAGCTTAATAAAGAAGCCAGGGCTAACCCTAAGGCACGGGGAAAATTAGAGCGGCTCACTAAAATACTAGATGATTTAAAAAAAGGCATACCAATAATTCAAATGCAGGGCGTAGACGAAGACGATATTCAAGACCTACACCTGCTAACTGCAAAGCCAATAATTTATGTTTTTAACGTAGATGAAGACGACTTAGCTAACAAGAAAAAGCAACAAGAACTACAGACTTTGGTTGCCCCATCTCCTGCTCTTTTCATTAACGCCCAGCTAGAACAAGAGCTCAACAACCTGAACCCTAATGAAATTAGAGAAATGTTAGACATGTACGGAGTAGAAGAAACCGGGCTAGCAAAATTAATCCAAAAAGCCTACTCAATACTTGGACTCCAAAGCTACTTAACGGCTGGGCAAAAAGAGGTGCGCGCCTGGACTATCAAGAAAGGCTCTAGCGCCCCACAAGCAGCAGGCGTTATTCACACAGATTTTGAAAAAGGTTTTATAGCAGCACAAGTTGTGGATTATGAAGATTTGGTGGCAGCGGGCTCTGAGCTTGAAGCAAAAAATGCCGGAAAAGTACGGACAGAGGGAAAAGAGTATGTCATGCAGCCTAACGATATTGTAGAGTTTCGCTTTAACGTATAGCCTTTATAGCTGACCAGAGAGGCGTGGTTTATAGTGTTTTTAATTTATAAAAACGCTCTGTATTGCCCTTCTCACCCTTAACCGAACTGTCTCTTTTGTCGGTGATATAAAAATAATTTTTTGCCCATTCCTCAAAATTTCGAAGTATTTGGCGGCGTACTTTTTCATTTTTTATGACCCCCCTATTTGCTGCCCTATTTGTGCCGTGTACACCGAAACTATCAACCACTTGTTCAAATTGTGGTTTAACCATAGCAACAATAATAGTGTTTGGACCAGTTAAATTATCCTTTACGTGTGGCAGTATCTCACGTAAGCTAATAAATGAAACGTCTATCAAAATTATATCTGGCAATGGGTCGTTCTTATTAAATAAAAAATGTCGAATATCTGTCTTTTCATTTAATACTATTTTCTCATGGGCATGAAGTGATGGATGGAGCTGGTTAGTACCCACATCAACTGCAAATACTTTAGCGGCACCATTTTTTAGGGCATAATCCGTAAAACCACCAGTGCTTGAGCCAATGTCTAGGACTACCTTATCGGTAAACGAGAGGTCTAAGTCTTTAGCCACGCTTTCAAGCTTTAGGCCTGCACGACTAACATACTGCGCGGGTGCGGTTAAGACAATCTTATCATGAGGCTTGACCATATAACCAGCCTTTTTGATAGCTTGATCATTAACTAACACCTTCCCCAGCTTGATGAAACTACTGGCTTGTGAACGGCTGTGTACCATGCCGCTTTCAACCATGGCGTTATCTAAACGCTTTGTAGTGTTAGCTTTTGTCATACGTGTACTCTTTAATCCTTTTTACGTTCGCGGTATTCACCGGTTGTCGTGTCTACACTAATTATGTCGCCAGTTTTAATAAACGCGGGAACTTTCGTTGTATAACCAGTTTCAAGAGTTGCATCTTTAAGCACACTACTAGTTGTGTCACCTTTAACAACGCTTTCTGTATAAGTAACTTCAAGGAATAAATTTTTTGGTAAATCTACATTAATTACATTACCGGCAAAAAATTGCAATGTAATTTCATCACCTTCTTTTAAAAAGTTAGCGCTATCTCCAATGACATCGCCAGATAGTTCGTACTGCTCAAAGCTGACGGGGTCCATAAAATAAAATTTGTCACCGTCATTATATAGGTATTGAGCTGTTTCGTTTGTAACATCTGCCGGCTCTATTTTGTCTTGCCCTTTGTAGGTTTTTGAAACAACACTGCCATCAATTAAATTTCTTAACCGCACATTGACAATGCTGCCGCCACGACCCATAACTTTTTGGGCATATTCTATCACACGATAAGGCTTGCCATCAAACTGAATGACTGTACCCTTCTTTAAATCGGTTGGTTGATACACGGCGACCTACTCTTATCCTTCTGCCACAAATGGCAACAGGGCTAAATGACGGGCGCGCTTTATGGCAGTTGCTAGTTGTCTTTGCTGCTTAGCACTTAGTCCAGTTTTTGCTATAGGCTCAATTTGTCCGTAAATATTTATAAACCGCTGTAAAGTTTTTACATCTTTGTAATCAAAATATGCTGGGATGTCTTTTTTTCCTCTTTTCATCTTGCTCTCCTTAGTTCTTGCTATTCTTGTAATTTATATGGTTAAAATGGAATTTCATCCAAATCTATAACACTGTCATCAATGACTTCTGGTTGCTCATTAGCCTTAGGTGGATTACTATTGCCACCACTTGCAGCACCGGTACGACTACCTGGGGCATCTAAGAATGTCACATCTGTAGCAGTTACTTCTACCCGGCTACGCTTTTTGCCAGTCTCTTTATCATCCCAAGAGTCCTGCCTTAAACGTCCTTGAACCAATACTTTGCTACCTTTACCCAGATATTGCGTTACAAGGTCTCCAAGTTTTTCCCATGCTGTGATATTAAAAAAATCTGCCTGGTCTTCTGTACCGAAACGGTCTACGGCTAAACTAAAAGTAACAACATTTTTGCCTGTTGTAGTTACACGCGCTTCAGGGTCACGGGTTAGGCGTCCCATTAGTAGTACCTGATTAATGCTTTTTGCCATAATAGTCCTCCTAGGCTACAGCCTGTTTAGCTTCTTCTTTTTCTTGGGCAGCCTTAACCTGCTTTGGGTCTTCAGCTACTAGTAAATACCTAAGAACCTCATCCGTGATATTTAGGGCATTGCTAATTTCTAGTGGGGCTTGTGGTGGTAGTTCAACCTCCATGAATACATAGATAGCAAAATCTTGCTTATCAATGGTGTAAGCAAGGCGCTTCTTACCCCAATTATCTTCTTTGATTATTTTACCACCAGCTTTTTCTACAATCCCTTTCACCTTAGCCAGGGCATTTTCCTGATTAGCCTCTAGGTCGGGGTGTAGTAGAACTGTAAGTTCATACTTTTTTGACATAGTTCCTCCTTTGGAATCTTGGGTAGCCGTTTACCATGGTGCAGCTGATATGCAATCATGACTCCCTTTTACCCATTGATGCTTGTGCTCGGCCACAAGCTGAGTTAATAACTATTTAATTATAGCAAATAAAAAGTCTTTTGTCTACAAATTTAAGGATTTATTAAGCTTCATCTGCTGGCGCGCTATCTTCAGCGCCTAGCTCGTCCATACTACCAATTAAGACATCTCTTGGCCGTGAACCTTGTTGTGGTCCAACAACCCCGAGATTCTCCATCTCTTCCATAATTCTGGCCGCCCTTGAATAGCCTACGCGTAAGCGTCGTTGCAGCAAGCTGGTGCTGGCTTTACCATGATTTATCACCACTTGAATAGCATCGTTCAGCATAGCATCGGTGTCTCCACCAGCGTCGAAGACCACACCACCACGGCCATTAAGTTGAACTTGTTGGCTGACCACCTCATCATCATACTGCGGCGGTGACTGTAGCCGTAAGTGATCAGTAACCTTACTCACCTCTTCATCGGTCACCCATGCGCCCTGTATACGTTTTGGTTTATTCATACTTGCTGTGGTAAAGAGCATATCACCATCACCTAGGAGCTTTTCAGCACCAATTTGCCCCAGAATTGTCCGACTATCCACCTGTGAAGAAACCGTGAAGGCAATTCTTGACGGTACATTTGCTTTAATTAATCCCGTTATTACATCGACGGATGGCCGTTGAGTTGCTAGGACCAGGTGAATTCCTACCGCTCTTGCTTTTTGTGCTAGGCGCACTATATAGGACTCAACATCTCTCGCGGCCGCCATCATCAGGTCACTTAACTCATCCACTACAATTACAATATATGGCATTGCCCCTTCATCATGCTGCTGCGGGACGCCATTTTCATCCTCTACTACAATTTTAGTTTTACCAGTTTGGATTTTCTTGTTATAGGATTTAATATCGCGCACGCCGTTTTCTGACAAAAGAGTGTAGCGTCTTTCCATTTCGTTAACGGCCCATTTCAGTGCGCTGATAGTTTTTTCTGGTTCGGTAATAACTGGTGTCAGTAGGTGTGGTATATCTTCATACGGCTTCAGCTCCACTTGCTTAGGGTCTACCAATATTAACTTCATTTCGCTAGGACTATTATTATAAAGCAGGCTGGTTAATAGAGTGTTAATCATCACAGACTTTCCTGATCCAGTTTGTCCTGCTATCAATAAGTGGGGTGTTTTAGCAAGGTCTGAAACTACAGCCTCCCCTGATATATCTTTTCCTATTGCAAATGGCAGGGCTAACTTATTCTTATTTTCTTTCCATTGGTTACTTGTTAAGATGCCATGTAGGCGCACCTCGGCCGCCTTGCGGTTAGGCACCTCTATACCTACAAGCTTTTGGCCAGGAATTGGCGCTTCTATCCTAAGTGTCTGCGCAGCTAAGTTCAATGCCATATTGGTTTCTAAGGCAGTAATGCGGGTTAGCTTAACGCCACTAGGTGGTCGTAATGTGTATTGAGTAACTTTTGGCCCAATATTTGCCCCTTCCATTTCTACCTCAATGTTAAATTCGCTTAGAGTGTCTTTGATTATTTCAGCATTTTGCTCTATATTTCCAGCATCGGCCGGCGCCTGCTTTTTTTCTAACAAGCTAAGGGCAGGCGGCTTCCAGTTAGGGTCGCTAATGATAACCAGTGCGCTTTTTTCTTCGGCGCCCTTATCTGGTTCAACGCTGTTTTTAAACGTTGAGCGCTTCCCTTTTGCCTTAGGTTTTTTGGGCGTCTCATCAGGAGAAACGGTAGGCACACCGGCATTAAGCTTAAGCTCTGCTTTTTTACGCTTAGAAGGTTTCGCCTCCTTTACAGGAACGGTTTCTGTCTCCTCCCTGACTGGCCGTATTACCGCCCATAGTTTACCAAAGGTATCCGCAAGAGTAATACCTAGGAGGTATAAAAGCGTAATGAATATCAGAACAATATAGATAAACGCAGCCACAGTGGGGTTGAGCAGTAAAAGCATACCACTATTTACCATTTCGCCTAAAAACCCACCAGTAGAGGTTTGCTGTGAAACGCCAATTAAACCAAAGAATGCGGCAAACCAAACCACTTCTAAACCAGCGGCAACTTTAACAGCAAGTGGTAGCCGATTCTCCTCACTTCTAAATATTTCAAAAGCTAAATAAATTAACAAAGCTGGCACGACATAAGTTGCTAGCCCGAGAAATGACATGAGTGCATTATGAGACCACATAACCACTGGACCGCCAGTATTAAACCACGAGAGAACCAAGAGGATGGAGGTAACTATTAAAAGAACCGCCCCTACCTGGCGCCAAAAACCTTCAGGAACGTAGTGTACTGGGTGTTTTTGTTGTTTTTTCTTAGTGCGTTTTTTCTTTTTTGCCATATATTACTATTATATATCAATTTCAAGGATTGTGGGGTGCATTTACGCAAGCACCCCATTTTGCGTTTCTGGATTGCCAGAAATAGTCCTGTGTTACAAGCCTAGAAGGTTCTAGACAGTAGGAAAGAGCGGACGGTTCCGCATCGACTCCAAATTGTCCAAGACCTCACTTACACTTCCGGCAGCTCCAGCAGTAGTTAGGCGCGTCTTCTCTGAGAGCAGCCGCCTTGCCTTCATTGGATAGCCGGCGTAGTTGTAAGCAGTCACTTTGTCACGCCAATCTAGTAAAGTCACATGACTCTCCACCTCTCCGTGAGCTTGAGCGATACCATGCTGCACTTCGGCAATTTCGAAAACCTCCAGAGCCTCCTTAGCATAGGCCTGTCGCTGCGCTTCAGGCAGTAAAACTGCCAAAGAAAGGAGGCCTTGGCCCACATCGCGTGCAATGCGCGCCCTTAATAAATAAGAGCCCGTTTGCTTAAAGATAGCATCTAGTTGCCGAAACGAGGCATGCACTTCGTAGATCAAATCCTGGATACGGTTTTGCTGTAGTTGCTCGTAGTCTGCTTCAAGCAGGCTATCATCAAAGCATGGCAGGGGCTGCTGAACAGGGTTGGCTGCCATCCCCTTCAGGTGTTGAACAAAGCTGTTCATCTTACACTCTCCTTAGGAGTTTTTATAGGACCAACACCAGAAATTTATACTGATGTCATCCAATAATTATAGCATAGAAAATTGCTTACGTCAAACATTTTAGTGTCATCACTGGCATGTGCTGCGCTACATCTAGCGGTTTGTCTTGCGAAAACCGCGTGGGTCAACTACTTCATTGTCAGGGATCTGCTTTGCCGAGAACTTCTGTGGTGGCAGTGCACCCTTTAGGGTTGGCTCTTTTGCCTTGTTAGCCTGAACAGCTTTACTTCTATTATTGGCCGGCTTAGCTGCACCGCTCCTTTTGTTCACACCATTATTTTTACCACCCAATTCATTTACTACGGGAATTACAATTGGCATGCGCCGTGTTTGGTCGTACAGGAGATATGATATCTCTTCGCGCATTTCTCGTTTAAGCTGTTCTACATCAAGGTGTTTGTCACTATAAGCCCGTGATACTTTTTGCTTTAAGTAGTGGCGAATCGTCGACATCAACTCTTCACTATCCCTTAAGTAAATAAAACCACGACTAATAATGTCAGGGCTAGAGACTAAGCGTCCAGTCTCTTTATCTACTGTTACTACGACTACAAAAATACCTTCGGTTGACATATGCAGGCGGTCTTTTAATACAACTTCCGATACCTCAAGCCCACTATCATCATACATAATGCCACCAACTTCTACGCGGCCTACCTTACTAGCTTTTTCTGGAGTAATCTCAATCACATCACCCGAATCACACACAAAGATGTTCTCACGTTTTACCCCAGCTTCAAATTCTGCTATTTCAGCATTCTTAACAAGCATGTGGAATTCACCATGTATCGGTACATAGTATTTAGGGTTTAGTGCATTAATTAATTTTACATGGTCATCATGATAGGCGTGCCCTGACAAGTGGATGGGCCCCACTCCAATCTCGCTAGTTTTACCATTACGTAGCACTAGGCCGCCCTCCCTCATTAGGCTATCGACGGTCCTAGCCACATAAGGCTCGTTACCGGGAATGGGGTTAGAGCTAAATACAATAACGTCGCTACCCTTAATTTTTACATGCCTGTGGGCACCAGTAGCCATCCGGTTGATTACAGCATTAAACTCGCCCTGGGAACCAGTTGCCACAATGGTTATTTTATCATCTGGCAGCTTGACAATATCTTCCATTTTCATGATAGTGTTCTTTGGTATTTTAATGATACCAGTTTTCACGGCGGTTTCTACGTTTTGTAACATGCTATAACCAGCAAAAGCCACCTTCCTGTCATGTTTATGCGCTTCTTCTAATATAAGCTGAATACGGTGTAGCTGGCTGGAAAAACTACTAATTATAAGCCGTCGGTTATCGTATTGATCCATAATTTGTCCGATATTTTGTTGAATATCGAATTCTGTAATTTCATGACCCCCATTAGTTTCAGCATTAGTCGATTCATTCATCAACACTAAGATACCTTCTTTGGTGGCAATCTCGGTCATGCGTTCCATATCAAAAACTAGGCCATCGACTGGCTTCTCTTCAAACCGCCAGTCACCGGTATGAATGAGCACACCTAGAGGCGTCCTAATGGCGACAGCCGCTGAATCTGGTATAGAGTGGTTAACTCTTATAAGTTCAATCGAAAGATTATCAGTAATCCGGACATCTTCATGCTTTTCTGGCACTAGTTCATGATATTCAGGCTGAAAGGTTGAATCAGAGTCTGCCAGATTCTTTTTAAGCATAGCAATGGTAAATTTCGTTGCATAAATTGGCGCCGGTATTTTTTCAATAATGTGCCTAAAGCCGCCAATGTGGTCAAGGTGGGCATGGGTAATAACAATGGCTTTAATTTTATGCTTGTTCTTTTCTAAGTAAGTAGTGTCTGGCACAATATAATTTACCCCGGGATAATCGTTGCCTGGGAAAAGCAGCCCCATATCTACCACAATAATTTCGTTATCGTATTCTATGGCCATCATATTTTTGCCAATACCCATCTCGCCAAGGCCACCTATAGGAATAAGCTTAACGCTTGGACCATTATACTTTGGCTGCTTTTTTTGCAATGCCGGGCTATATTGCTTACCGCCATAACCATTATAGATAGATTTATTTACCGGTATATCTATAACGTGCTGGCTGGCAATAGCATTAACGTTTTCATTAGTTCTTTTTTGCGCCCTAAACACTTCTCCCCTACGGGTAGTTGCCTTATCTAGCGCTGCAATATTAGTTTTTTTAGGCTTTTTGGCAGCCGTTTGCTTAGGTTCGGTATCCACCTTAACCTTAGCGAGTCTTTGTTGACCCATTTAATTTGTCTCCTTTTTTTATAATAAATTAATAATCATTCTTAACAATAAATACAGTTAGGGCTAGTGACTTAACATTGGCTATTTTTTAGGATGGAAGCAGTCACCCTTCCCTGCATTGGTATTACCATTATAGCAAAAATA
>CAYFUI010000025.1:0-8256 GCA_964346445.1 uncultured Candidatus Saccharibacteria bacterium
CTCCCCGTACCCACGAAATTAAAAAAGTTAAAAGTCCCGGGCTGTTAAAACCCGGGACGTATTGCTAGAAGGCGCGCAGCTGGTGGGCTGCATGTTCAATCACCTGTAGCGGTTCCGTAATGCCATCAAGGCTGCGTATGGTGCAAATGTCCATTAGCTCATACAGCTTGGCTGCTTCTAGGCGTGCCAAAAAATAAGGCACTCGGCGGCTGTTTATGGCGTGTTGGGCGCATTCCAGGTAGTAAAGCAGCATTATTGCCGCGTAGTTAGACCGTATGCGTAGCATGCGGTCTGCCAGTAGAACTATATGGTTGCCCCAGTCTGGGCGCTGTGCGTCATGGGCGGCATCAACCTCGATGAGTAGCTCTTCAAGGTTTATCATCCCAGGCCAGCAGTTTTGAAACACTGCTATAATCTTAGCCTTGGCATCTTCTAACGCCGCTATTTGTGTAGCTGTTAATAACGGCTCCTGCCTTCTTTCAATATGCATTGTACGCCTTTCTACTCGGAGTGTACAATTAATACCTTATTATAATATAAAATAGTTGTTCTGTAAAATGCGGTAGTAAAAACCCCACACCGTTTGGTGTGGGGTATAGGCGATTTAGGCGGTAACCAGCTCAATTAAGGTCCTCATGCCCTCAATAAGGCTTAGCAGGTGATTTACACTCATCATGATGATTGTTCCAACCACCACTACCGCTGGTAAAACCTTGGTTGTGTCTAGTGCCTCTAAGAGGAGAGACGTGCATGCGTAGCCTACGGCAAATAGGCTTACCAAAGCTAGGATGGGTACGAACCACTGCTCTTTGTACCTTTTGCCTGTAGCACGCAGCATTTCGTTAAAAATGATGATTGCCGGTGCAATTACAGCCAGCAAGCTGGTGCTGGCTAGGACAGTGTGCCAGCTTTCAACGATGGGTGTAAAAAGGTTGACAACGCTGACTGTAAGTAGACTAGTAACTAGCATACTAAAACTAATGGTGCTAATGGAAAAAATAAAGCTTTTAATAATATTAGCTTTTAAAGCGGTGTAAGTTTGCATAGGTAGCTCCTGGTTGTAGTGAAGGTTAACGCTTTCGCTCTTAAGGTACATTACCTTAGTAAGTTACTAACGTAATATACTTATATTATAGCATTCTTATGCTTATTTGTCAATATTAAAGGGCGCATAATACTAGTACTAGTTTTATAAATATGGTATTACTAGTATTAGTCCTTTTAATTTTTGGTATTTAGGAGGTGGTGCTAGGTGGCGCTACATAAAAGGCTGTTTAGCCCATTAAGTAAGCAAATTGCCCAGCGGCCACTCCTTTGGTTGGTGATTGGCTTTTTGCTGGCATTTTTCTGGATAATTTTAACACCAATAGGTACTAAGCTTATCCTAATGGTCAGCCAAACGGCTGTGGTACGCACTGCGCTAATTGCTGGTTTGTTATTAACTGGCGAAGTCCTGTCATGGGTAGGAGTGGTGATTGTTGCTAGTGTCACAGTGGTCAGTGGTAAAGATTACTTACCCTGGGTCAAACACCCGCTAAAAAGCTTGCGTCAGTACTGGCGGCAGCGATAAAGGGCGTACTTGCATATATTAGTATATATGTTATAGTACATGATGTTGCACCTTCTAGAGAAAGGCTGTGCAATGGCACCAGAACAAAATGGAAAAACCGATGTAACGACCATTCAGGAATTTGAAAAGAAGCTAACAGTTACCTTAGCAGCTTCGGCGCCAGCCGCAGCCTATGAGGGTGGCTTCCAAGAGGCATGGAGCCTGTTAAAACAAGACATGCCACAAGCAGCAGCTAAGGTGCGCCAAGAGGCCTATAGCCGGCTGCTAGAGGCCGGCTTTCACACGCCGCTCCTGCTTGTTTGCCTGCGTGAAGCAGTCCGCTTGGTCATTTACGGTGAATTCGTTGAAGCGGAGGATTGGCTAGACCGCTGCCAAGAAATACGGCGTGTCTACGTACCTTATGTGGACATCAGTCCCATTAAGGAAGTACGACAGTACATCAAAGCGCTGCAACAGTTAACGGCTTAACTAAGGGCTGTTCGCCCCAGCTACTTATTGTTTTATACAGTAATTGTAGCTGGGGCTTTTTTCTTTAAAATTAAAAACCCTAGCTGCGTACAGCTAGGGTAGGGTAGATGCCAATAGGTCTACTGGTAGGGTGCCACTAAGAGGCCATAGTCACTCGCATCCTGGTCAGGAGTACAATAAGCGTAATTATACTATATTTTACGTATTAGGAAAGTATGTCTTGGACAGTCCGCTTAATAAACCAGTAAATGAAGATAAAGACATGGGGCAGTAAAAGGTATATACCGTAGCCATAGCCCTTAAACAGCCTGATGGTAATTCTTTTAAAATAGTTAAACTTAGCCTTAAGGGTATAGTAGGAGCTTAGGCTGTCATCCAATTCAAAATATTTATAAACTTTTTCCAAATCCTTATTAAATTCCTCAATCAGTTTTTCTAGCTTAGCGTTGTTTAGTTCGGTAATGCTACTAGGTTGCTTAACTATTAATTCTTCAGTAGAAACCACCTCATCCAAATAAACCAAGTTAGGCATAATAAGCACCCCAGTATTAACTGCCCGGTTATTGGTCATGGTGTCCCATTGGCAAGCCAAGCCATCAAAGGCTAGCTTGAAGTTTTCTTGGTTCATTTGGGCCCTTTCGTATTCGCCTAGTAGTGTGTTAACTTGCCATAGCAGTTGGTGACCATAGTAGTAAACCAGGTCCCGGATGTTTTCATTGTTAAATGAATTACGAATTAGCCGCCTCAATTCTATTAACTGGCTGCTGTAGTGATACATGTCTATTGGGGAGTAGACGTTTTTAATAATGTAATTTAGCTGGCGCATAAACAATAGGCGCTCTTGGTCTAGCTTGTTTTGTTGGTACTGTTCACGGTAGGTTGGCTTTTTTATTACTTCGCGCATATAGCTCCTAGCTTAATTTAACCTTATCTTAATATAATACCATAATGTATAGGAAATGCAATGGTTTAAAGCTAACTAAGTTGCTGGTACTGGCCTTTATTTTAACAGCCTAGAAGCGGTAGACATTTTTTAATAAATATGCTAATAATGGTTATTGAGTTTCCGCTCGCTATTTTTAGTTATGCAATTTGTGTACAGCTAACTAAAAAAGGGTTGAGCAAGGTGGCTAATCCGTGCTGGGAGTGGCTACAAAATACTTTAATATAAGATAAAGTCATAAGGGAGAATTATGCCTACAATTAACCAATTGGTACGCAAACCGCGTAAAACTGCTGCCAAGAAGTCCAAATCACCGGCACTTGGTAAAACTTTTAATGCATTAAAAACCCGCTATAAAGACCAAAATGGTCCATTAAAGCGTGGTGTTTGCATTAGGGTAACAACTAAAACACCTAAAAAGCCTAACTCGGCTCTACGTAAAGTAGCCCGTGTACGCCTAACTAATGGCCAAGAAGTTTGGGCCTATATTGGCGGAGAAGGGCACAACCTGCAAGAGCACGCAGTAGTGCTAGTGCGTGGTGGCCGTGTGCCTGACCTACCAGGTGTCCGCTACCACATTGTGCGTGGTGCATTAGACCTTCAGGGTGTTAATGAGCGCAAACAAGGTCGTTCTAAATATGGTACTAAGAAAGGGGATAAATAATGCCACGTAAAACTAATGTTAAGTTACAACGTCAATTAAAACCAGACAGGCGCTACCAAAGCCCCCTAGTGCAACGTTTAATCAATAAGTCTATGCGTGATGGTAAAAAGCTTTTAGCTGAACGTAGTGTTTATGAAGCGCTTGAAACCGCTGCTCGTAAACTTGATAGTGAAAACCCACTAGAAGTTTTTGAAAAAGCTTTGAAGAATGTTTCACCTAACTTTGAAGTGAAGTCCCGCCGGGTTGGTGGTGCTAACTACCAAATTCCTTTCCCAATTAGCGGCCACCGTCAGCAGCATTTTGCCTTTACTTGGCTAGTACAAAGTGCAAGGGCACGCACTGGCATGTCATATGCACAGCGTTTAGCCAATGAAATTGTAGATGCTTATAATGAAACGGGCGCAGCTTTTAAGAAAAAAGAAGATACGCACAAAATGGCCGAAGCTAACCGTGCTTTTGCGCATTTTGCCCGTGGCTAAGTGTCATTTATTAATGGTTTAATAGTAAATTTAAAAAATAAGGATAATAGAAGAGGAAGAATATGGCTGAAAAACGTGTCCCTTTGCAGGACTTTCGTAATATTGGGATTATCGCGCATATTGATGCCGGTAAAACCACTACCACAGAAGCAATTCTGTACCGTACTGGCTTGTCACACAAAATAGGCGCCGTCCATGAAGGTGAAACCACTACCGACTACATGGAGCAAGAGCGTGAACGTGGCATTACCATAACATCAGCGGCTGTGACCGCGTTTTGGCGTGATCATAAAATTAATGTTATTGACACCCCAGGTCACATTGACTTTACCGCAGAGGTTGAGCGTTCTTTACGTGTCCTAGACGGGGCTGTTACGGTGTTTGATGGAAAAATGGGTGTAGAGGCGCAAACCGAAACAGTTTGGCGCCAGGCTAACAAGTATAGCGTGCCGCGCCTTTGTTTTATCAATAAGATTAACCAAATAGGTGGCGATTTTTATAAGTCGTTAGATACTATTCATAAGCGCTTATCTAAGAATGCTTTACCTATCCATCTACCTATTGGTTTTGAAAAGGATATTAACGGCGTAGTAGACCTAGTGGACATGAAGGCTTACACCTACGATAACTTTAACGACAAAGAACTAAAAGTTGGTGAGATTCCTGCTAATATGCTAGAAAAAGCCAAAGCTGCCCGTTCTAAACTTGTTGAAGCCGCTGTAGAGGCCGATGACGATTTACTGGAAAAGTTTTTAGATAAAGGCGAAGAGGCTATTACTATTGATGAATTAAAGTATGCCCTCCGTAAGCGTGTGCTTGATGCTGACTTCTTCCTTGTGACCGGGGGCGATGGCCGTGGCGTGATTGTTGAAAAGGTACTAGACCTTGTGGTAGATTACCTGCCTTCACCAATAGATGTTGATTCTATTTGGGGTAAAGACCCTAAAACTGGCAACGAAGTGGAACGTAAGCCAAGCAATGATGAACCACTGGCAGCCCTTGCCTTTAAGATTGCTACCGACCCTTATGTTGGTAAGCTAATTTTTGTGCGGGTTTATAGTGGTGTGCTAAAAGCTGGTAGCTATGTCTTGAATAGTTCAACCGGCGAAAAAGAGCGGATTGGCCGGATTGTACGAATGTTTGCCGACAAGCGTGAAGACATTACAGAGATTGGTGCTGGTGACATTGCTGCTGTGGTTGGCCTAAAGAAGACCTATACCGGTACTACTTTGTCTGACGTTGGTAAGCCAATGCAGCTAGAAAGTATTGAGTTTGCTGATCCACCAGTTTCTATTGCGGTAGAACCTAAGAGTAAGGCCGACCAAGAAAAGATGGGGGTGGCATTAGCCCGTTTAACCGAAGAAGACCCTACCTTCCGTGTCCATACCGATGACGAGACTGGACAAACAATTATGTCCGGCATGGGTGAATTGCACCTTGAAATCTACATAGACCGAATGAAGCGTGAGTTTAAGGTTGAAGCAAATGTGGGCGAGCCGCAAGTTGCCTTTAGGGAAACTATCCGTGGTACCGCCGAAGCGCAAGGTAAGCACATTAAGCAAAGTGGTGGTCGTGGACAATATGGTGATGTATGGCTACGCCTAGAACCGAATGAAACCGGCAAGGGCTTCGAGTTTATTGACGAAATTAAAGGTGGTGTGGTGCCCCAAGAGTACCGCAAGCCAGTCGAGCAAGGTATTCGTGAAACCTTAGATGGCGGTGTGATTGCTGGTTACCCAGTAGTAGACGTTAAAGCCACTCTTTATGACGGCAGCTACCACGACGTTGACTCTTCTGAGCTAGCCTTTAAATTGGCTGGTGCCTTAGCCACCCGTGACGGTGTCAAGAAGGCTAAACCAGTCCTACTTGAGCCTGTAATGAAGATAGAAATAACTACACCTGAAGAGTTCATGGGTGATGTCATTGGTGATATGAATAGCCGCCGTGGTCGCATTGAGTCCATGGAAGACCTGTCTGCTAGCAATAAGCTCATTAAGGCAATTGTGCCGCTAGCCAATATGTTTGGTTATACCAGCGATTTGCGTTCCATGAGCCAGGGCCGCGCCGCCAGCAGCATGGAGCTATCGCACTACGAAGAAGTCCCACCTAATATCGCAGAAGAGATTATAGAAAAACGGGCCAATAAATAACCAATTATTGGCGCCGTTGCCTCTTTACCAAACGGTGAAAATGTGTATAATATAGTACATGCAGTGGAGTCCTTATTTGGATTGCGCGCGAACAAGTAAATAAGTAATAATTAAGGAGAAAAAATGGCAGAATTTGATCGTTCCAAGCCACACGTAAACGTGGGAACTATGGGTCACGTTGACCATGGTAAAACCACACTTACAGCTGCGCTTACAAACGTATTAGCTAAAAAACTTCCTAGCGACGTAAACAAGGCTCGCAACTACGACGAGATTGATAACGCTCCAGAGGAAAAAACCCGCGGTATTACCATCGCAACATCACACCAAGAATATGAAAGTGATAAACGTCACTACGCACACGTCGACATGCCAGGTCACGCCGACTACGTAAAAAATATGATTACTGGTGCTGCCCAAATTGATGGCGCTATTCTAGTAGTAGCCGCTAACGACGGCCCACTGCCGCAAACTCGTGAACACGTTCTGCTAGCTAAGCAGGTTGGTGTGCCAAAGATTGTTGTTTTCTTAAACAAAATGGATCTTGCAGACCCAGAACTTGTAGAACTAGTAGAGATGGATGTACGCGAACTCTTAACCAAGAACGGTTTTGATGGCGAGAATGCCCCAATCATTAAAGGTTCTGCCCTTAAGGCGCTTGAAGGCGATGCAGAAAACGAAGATGCAATTATGGAACTAGTAAAGGCGGTTGACGAATACGTACCAGAACCAACCCGTGAACTAGACAAGCCTTTCTTAATGCCAATTGAAGACGTCTTTTCAATTAAAGGCCGTGGTACTGTTGCTACTGGTCGTATTGAACAAGGTATTGTGAACCTAAACGATGAAGTGGAAATTGTCGGTATTAGGCCAACACAAAAAAGTGTGGTAACCGGTATCGAAGCTTTTAAAAAGAGTCTTGACCGTGGCCAAGCCGGTGACAACGCTGGTCTCTTGCTACGTGGAATAGAGCGTGACGATATTGAGCGTGGACAAGTTATTGCCAAGCCAGGTTCAATTGAGCCACACACCGAATTTGAAGCACAGGTTTACATCCTTAAGAAGGAAGAGGGTGGCCGCCATACACCATTTAGTAAGGGCTACAAGCCACAATTCTACTTCCGTACTACAGACGTAACCGGTGAAGTAGAGCTACCAGAAGGTAAAGAGCTAGTTATTCCTGGCGATACAGTTACTTTCAAGGTTAAGCTTGGTGCGCCAATTGCCTTAGACCAAGGCCTAGACTTCGCTATCCGTGAAGGTGGACGTACTGTTGGTGCTGGTGTTGTTACTAAGGTTATTAAATAACTCTTTGTAAAGCAGTAAGACCATAAAAATAAAACCTGCGACATGAGCCCCCACTAGGGAAAGCTGGTCGCAGGTTTTTTTGTATTCTTTTAGGGGTTTTTGTTTGACTAAATCGCCATCTTAGGCTATAGTTACAGCTATATAAGACTAATTTTCCTGAGAACTTGGTAGCACTTTAGTTGGTAGCTAGAGCTTCCAAAAAAGGTTAGCGTCAAGGTTACAGGAAAGCCATACAGAAAGGGATTTTTAATAATGGCAAAAGAAGAAAAATTGAAGATACGGATTCGTTTAAAGGCATATGACCACAAGGTTATTGACCAATCCGCCAAGCAAATTATAGACACGGCAATTAGAACTGGTGCCACCATCTCGGGGCCCGTGCCGCTGCCAACCAAACGAAGCACCTTTACAGTTGTAAAAAGCCCCCATGTCTATAAAAAAGGTGGTGAGGCTTTTGAGCTACGTGTGCATAAGCGCTTAATTGACATTTCCAACGCTACTCCAAAAACCATTGATAGCTTGCAAAGCTTAAGCTTGCCAGCCGGTGTAGATGCTGAAATACGCATGTAATTTTTGGCGACTTTAGGGCTACCCCTACAGCAGGTAAAAACTAGGCTTCATTGCTTTAAGGCCAACCCCTACAACAGTTAGAATCTGAAACCAGCTATCCCTAC
>CAYFUI010000026.1:0-7966 GCA_964346445.1 uncultured Candidatus Saccharibacteria bacterium
AAAATGCAATATACCAATCATTTTTAATTGCCTTGACACTCTTTTACAAGCCACTACGCTAGTGGGCGTTACCAATAAGGTTTTCGTCCAGTATTTTATTAACCACCCCATCGGCAAGAGTGTTTTGATTGCGTGGTACATATTTTAGTGTGTACTCTTCAAGTCCCTCTAGAAGCTCTAAGCATGTGCGGTTAATTGGCAATAAGTCTGGGTTATTAATAGCGTATTTACCATTTACTTGGTTTACCACTAGCATACTATCCATTTTTATAATTACATTGGTAAAGTTTTGCTTTACCGCATACTCAAGGGCCTGCTTTAAAGCCTGATATTCGGCATATGTATTATTAGCGTTCCCTAGGAAGCTACCACCTTCATGAATAACGTGCTGGTTGCCATCCAGTACTACAAAGCCTGCTGCAGAAGGACCAGGATTACCCCTGGAGCCACCATCAGCAAAAATAGTCACCTGTGTTGGCACATCGGACTGAGCAGGAGTCGCTTTTTCTTCCCTTTCTTTACCCTGCAGTATGGAGATTAATAGCTCTGCGCTATATCGAAGGCTTATAGTTCGCTGAACATTGCTCAAAGAAAGCCAGTGGTAGCGATTATGTCGGTTGCCTAGTGAGATTTTCCCAGAAAGGCTCTTGGCGTCCAAAAAATAAACCACCAGCACATATTGGGAGTCGTCACCTTCATCAAAGTTAACATAAGAAACAACATCGAACAGCTGAAGAGAGCCTATGGTCTCTAAACCTGTGGCAATACTAATGTGGCGCTTAATAGCATCTTCTGGCTGCTCTTTGTAGTCCACCTGCCCACCAGGTAATTCATATTTTCCTTCTAAAAAAGGCGCACCTAAAGCGCGTCTTAAAACTAAAATTTTACCATTTTTTTGAATTAAACCCTGGACTACCACCCGTTGTCGCATTTCTACCCTTATTCTATTAAATTAAACCAATCCAGGGCCTGAAATACTTAGCATCAGATAATCCCCGCTTTTACGCAAGGTGGGTCTTCTCAACCTACTACCACGGTAGTAGACAATTTGAAGTCCCTATCTATATGACGTTAGGAAAATCATATTTGCCTTTCTTCCAGGCTACTTTAATTATACCATTAAATATTTAAACATTAAAGATAAAACTAAAAGCATTTAAGAAGAATGTGATTATAGCAATAAGGATTTTACTTAATACCGGCCCACCAATTAAAACTAACCCAAATACTATAAATAACCCGTATCTCTCCATGTGGCGCATTGCTTGCTTGATAAAGTCTGGGGCAAAAGCATATAGCACCCGTGACCCGTCTAGTGGCGGTATAGGTAAAATATTAAATGCAAAAAACCCAAGATTAACCATGACCATTATAGTGAAAAACTCACCCGGTAAGCCGTTGGCAGGAATAAAACGTAATAAACCAAAACTAATAAAAGCCAAAAAAAGGTTGAGTAGTGGTCCACTTAGCGCCACTAAAGCTACGCCCATCTCTCCTCCCCTAACATTCAAAGGGTTGAATGGCACAGGCTTAGCGCCGCCAAATATAGGCCCGCCACTTATCATTAAAAGTACAGGCAAAATAATTGTCATAAAAGGATCTATGTGCTTTAAGGGGTTAAGCGTCAGCCTACCTAACGCCTTGGCGGTGTTATCACCTAATAAATAGCTCATGTAACCATGCATTGCTTCATGGAGTGTCATGGAGAATAAGATAGCTGCAAGGACTAATATAATTTGCTGTATTTGCGCTGCGTCCATTACCGCCCTCCTCCACCACCGCCGCCGCCACCGCCGCCGGCAAAACCACTAGAGATACCACTACCCGAAGATACTGAAGGCGCCCTGAAGCTCTGACTAGTCGTTGTACTTAAACCACTTATCATGGCACCTAAAGCCAGCCCCTGCCCCACGCTGCCCTCATACCAGCTAGGCTGTGCACTTTGCTGCTGATACCTGATCTCTAAAGCCTTAACCCACTGCTTTTCTAGTTTAAAAAGTACGGCATAGGGCAAGACTCTTTCGTATAATTTTATTATATTAGCCTCACCTTCCACCCCCTCTATAATCACAGGAGTAGTAGTGGCGCCCTGTGGACTCTGTAAAACGGCTAAGCGCTCAGCTTCGGCTAGTTTTATATACATCTTAAGACCTTCTAGATAAAGTTGCAATTGACGTCCACTGTGTGTGTATATTTTAATTGAAGCCACATAACTTAACATTAGGGCTCCGATAATAATGGCACCAAAGGCAAAAAGAACACTAAGGAGGGCTGGCTCTATACCTCCAAAAATTTGAGGTGTCAGAATAAGCACTACGCCACTTAAGATAAGGGAAAGCACCCATATCACCCATTCTACTTTTAAGTGTTTAGTCATATTACCTTTTGTGAACCCTTGAGAAGTTAGTACCTTTGTCTGTGAGTTGTTAATGGTTTTTTGTAGCTGTTGGCCCATCCGCAAATTAGTTGTACTAATTGTATATGTAGCCCCAGGGGATAAATCAATCAGCATATCTTTTAAGAATTGTACCTCATCCTCTAACAGCCCGTCTGTTGAGAGAAGTTGGATAGTATAACTATTTTTACGCCCCATAATCCCCTTTTTGGTATTTTCTATGATACGGATATTATGCCTTACGGCCAGGTCTATTATTTGTGCTGTAATAACTGTATCCTTAACTCCTACTATACCACTTGCCTCCATGACAGATACACCCTTTGGTGGAAGATATTCTGGTATAACTACATTTTTACTCTTTGGGAGTTGATACTTTTTTAATTTAAACCAAGCTAATGCAACTGTAAGCATACTTAGGCCGCCAGTCACAAATAGAGAATAATTTATAATAAAAGCTTCTAATGGCGTTTCTTGAAAGCTAACAAAGGCCCCTCCTTTAAATTGCATGGCTACTGTAAAGCTAGCACGAGGTGGCAAAGAAGAGCCTAAGGTAAAAGTTGCTTGCCCCGTTTCACTGTCGTAGTTGGCTTCACAAGGTACCTTATTAGTTTTTGTGCCAGCATAGCACCGCAGTTCACCCGTGAATTCCTCTTTTACTTTAGGGGCCAAAACCACCTTAGCACTAGCATTAGAAAATGCTTGTGGGAACTGATTACCAATAATATTCCAATAAAACTCCTGCATCTCACCCACTGTTTGTGTAACATCAGTTAAGCTATAGGTTATCTTGTACTCTTGTTGTCCGTTAACATAATTATTTGTACCAGTTTCAATTATTACATTCTGGTTTTCTGTATACTGCTTATAGACGGGTTCTGGATTACCATTACGCTCCACAGAAATTAGTTTAAAGTGTAGCGAACGCTTGTCATAGGTAATGGGAATTGCCCGGACCATCCCTTTATTTTGGTTTGTTGAGGGGAAGTCTGCTACAAAAACCTCTGTCACCCTTACCTCCGAGTGCCCATCTGCGTTTTTGCCTAACTGATATGTTGCATTAAAGTTGGAAAAATTAAAATTCTGCACACTTGCATGAATAGTAGATGCAAAAAAAATACTAAATACAAGAGAGGCTACAATAACGATGACGAAAGTAATGTATTTATTCATAAAAATTAACCCCCCTTCTACCACTTCTATCTATCATATCAGAATAGAGCCGTTACTAGTATATAAATTTAGTTTTAAGCCCGTATTACTAATATCTTCATGAAATGCATGACCACCCAAACGCTTACAAAGCTGGCTTTTAGAGCAGGAGCGGCAAGCTACCTTGACAGATTAGGGCTTTTTAGTTACAATCGTATAGATTATTTAATAAGAAAAGAGTAGTAAGATGGCATCACGATGTGAATTAACAGGAAAAGGCAAGCAATTTGGCAACAATGTTAGCTTTTCTTTACGCCGTACCAAACGTGTCTTCAAACCAAACCTACAAAAGAAAACCTTCATGATTGATGGCGAAAAAGTTACTATGGTTTTAAGCACACAAGCAATCCGTACGCTTAAGAAAAAGGGTATTATTAACTAATATACCTAAACCTTAGCCTAAATAAACTTTAAATAACCACCCCTTCAAGAGGTGGTTATTTAATTTAACTACGCTCAATCTGGACAACTGTCAATGTGTCTGGTAAAGAGTTGGCGTTTTTAAGTTTGTATTTATTAACCTTTTCTACAATCGGAGCTCCTAGTTCCTTAATAAAGAGCTCTACATCGTCTTGAGGTACTTCGTAATTAATTGCTTTATCGCTGTAACTAACTGGAATTACTACCTTTGGTTCAATATTCTTAACAATAGCGGCGGCGTTTTTAGCATCCAACGTATAACCATTGCCACCAACTGGAAGTATTAAAACGTCAACTACGCCAATATTCTCTAGCTGGTCTTCATTTAGCTTAGCAGCCACGTTTCCAAGAAGGGCGATCCGTGCATCGCTACCCACCTTTATGCGGTAATTGGTTGCCAATTTCTCGTCCTCTGGTCCATCTATATGACGCGCTGCACTATATCCGGCAATGTCAAAGTCTGCTACACCATACTCACCTGGTCCATTAATAATAACAGCTGCCTCTGGATCGTTCAGGGCAAACCTATCTTCCGTGGCAATTTCTATTTCACCTTTTATCTTCATGTCCTTTAGGCCACCGTGCACACTTAATTTGGGGTCTACAACAGCCTTTGCCTGGCTAGACTTAATGGTAATCCCATTGCCGCCTTTATATTCTATTTCAATCATTTACTACCTCCCGTAATTAAGCCACCCACGTCTTTAACTGTCTTATACTTACCGTCTACAATCTGTCCGATGAATTTATCACGAACGCTCACCCTATAATTAAACTCTTCGGTTGGCATAACCGTGTAGTTTACCTCTCTTCCCTGCTTAGACTCAATATTTTTGATAATTGCCTTAAGCTTAGTGTTTGGTAGCTGTCCTATTATCAATACGTCTATAGGGCTTACAGACCCTCGAACTAACTTTCCGGCAATAATTACACCGTGAACACCCACCAACCCTTCAAATAATTTATTATAATATTTGGCTTGTGGGTCTATTGATGGTGGCAAACCGACAACCTCAACGGTTGTAGGATCTGTAGTAGCAGAAGAGTCACCCGTCTCGCTACTAGTTGCTTTTTCTGACGCCGGGAGTAGCACAACTTCATCTTCCGCAAAAATAGCTTGTAGTGGAATGTAATGAGGATAGGCCTTGTCTAGTTGGTAGTAAAGCTTATTATCTCGACTATCACTAGTGATTACACCAATCTTCAGCATATTAGACAATTCACGCCGCACGGAATTTATTTGTTCATCTATTAATCTAGTAATTTCACGCACATAATAGGAGGTGTCGGGATTATTTAAAAACAACTTTAAAAGTTTTACTCTAGTTTTTGAACCAAATAATGCGTCAGCCATAGTATTATATTATCACAGTTAGCCTTTTGGCGCACTTAATAATTGGTCAATACGCATTGCCGCCACTGGCAGGCTCACCCATTCAATTTGTTCATTTCTTTTAAACCAAGTATTCTGTTTTTTAACAAGTTTTTTATCTAAGCGGGTAATTTCAGCGACCACATCTTGTAGTGGGGCTTTAACTCCTACACTGTCTAAGGCTATAAAAGCATTACTTTTTAAAATCTCACTATTTTTTGGATAAATGTGACGGGCATTTTTATATTCATCTATCAATCCTTGTTCCAACATTTGTAACGCTCTAGCCTTAATTCTTTGCTCTAACTCTTCCTTAGTTGTAGTAATTCCTACAACTATATACTGGTGTTTAGATGCTAATGTCGCTCTATCGTCATCATCGAGAACCTTCCTACTCGTTGTATTTTTAACAAATCTATAGTCATAAATTAATGCATCAACATACAGTCCGCTACCACCGACCACTATCGGCAACTTACCTCTTCTATGAATGTCCTCTATCTTATTTTCTGCATACTTTTTATAAGCAGCCGCATTAAAAGGTGTCTTTTCAACAACACCACTCTTGTTGTAATTGAAATCTTTTGGACCAACAAGGTTAAGCCCCCAGTGCGGGATACCTGCTTGCTCCACCGCGGTAGGGACGGCAGCCGCGATGCTTACATGTTGGTACAGGGCACGAGAATCCGCACTTATTACTTCTCCATTATGTTTTTTAGCAACCTCTACAGCCAATCCACTTTTACCGCTAGCAGTTGGCCCCACAATAACTAGGACTACCCCCATTCTATGCCAACTCTTTGAGGTAATTGGTAAGCTCTGTTAAGGCAACCTTCTCTTCGCCTGCTTGAGTGCGTACACTCACCTGCCTCACTTCTTTATCTTTTGGACCGATAATTAATTGAACAGGTACTTTTAGTTTTGTAGCTTCACGAATTTTTTTTCCTAGGCTTTCATTTCTATCATCAACACTATAACGTAGCTCGTTGTACTTAACAGGTGTACTCAAAACCACATTATTCAACAGCGCCTGCACTTCTTCAACATAGTCCTTAACCGTATCATTTATAGTTAATATACGCACCTGCTCTGGCGCTGCCCAAAATGGAAACCACCCAGCGGTATGCTCAATAAGCACACTCATGAAACGCTCGATTGAGCCTAAAAGCGCTGCGTGTATCATCACAGGAACAGCCTTTGTACCATCCTGGTCCACATATTCCAAACTAAAACGCTCTGGTTGAACAAAGTCCAATTGGACTGTAGCCACTTGGTGCTCTCTATCTAGAGCATCGGTAGCCATAAAATCTATTTTTGGCCCATAAAAAGCTGCTTCACCCACCTGCTCGTAGTAGTCTAATTTATTAGCCTCGGCGGCTTGCCTTAATTGCGACTGCGCATTATGCCATAAAGCTTCATCCCCTAAATAGCCTGGACTATCATCTCGATAACTTAATCGTACCCGTAGCCTCATGCCAAAGCTAGCATATAGTTCTTGGGCCGCTTTAATTAAGTTAGTAATCTCTTGTCCAATTTGGTCTGGACGGACAAAGACATGGCTGTCATCTTGAGTTAAAGCCCGGACACGACTTAAACCGCCCAGTTCACCGGTCTTCTCATCCCGATAATCTGTAGTGGTTTCTAAGTACCTGATAGGTAGGTCACGATAGCTACGTGGTGCAGAAGCATAAATCTGTGTATGGTGAGGGCAGTTCATCGGCTTTAAGGCCATCTCATCACTAGTTTCTTGGCTTGTCACTAAAAATAGCTCTTCCCCAAACTTAGCCCAGTGCCCACTCACTTCATAAAGGTCTTTTTTTGTAATATGCGGAGTCCAAACCTTTTGAAAACCATAGTTTTGGCGCAACTGGTTAGCATATTGTGCCAATAGTTCACGCAAAACCGTACCGCGTGGTGTAAACATAGGGAGCCCAACGCCAACTAACTTGGATGTAGTATATAGATCCAATTCTTTACCCAGCTTACGGTGGTCCCGTAATTTGGCCTCTTCAACGTTTTTTAAATATATGTCTAGCTCTTCTTGGGTAGCGAAGGCCACTCCATACAGGCGCTGCATTTGTTGACGGTTTTCGTCACCACGCCAATAAGCCCCGGCCACTTTTTCTAACTTAAAAGCACCCACCTTGCTGGTGTCTGCTACGTGAGGGCCACGACAAAGGTCCTTGTATTCACCATTTGTATAGAAGGTTACTTCAGTATCACCAACAGCGCTTAAATCATTTAAAATTTCTTCTTTGTAGGGCTGCCCCTGCTCTTTAGCCCATACTACTGCTTGATCCATAGAAGCGCTGGTTTTAATAAAAGGTTGCGCCTCTTTAATAATTTTACGCATCTCTTTTTCAATGCGCTTAAAGTCCTGCTCAGATACCTGCTGGTCACCTAAGTCTATATCGTAATAAAAACCATTTTCAACAGCTGGCCCTACCCCAAACTGAGCTTGTGGCCATAGCCGCTTAACCGCCGCAGCCATAATGTGGGACAGGCTATGCCGCATTGTCTCTAAATTAACAGTTTGTTCATTTTTCATAATATAATTATACCACTTA
>CAYFUI010000027.1:0-2469 GCA_964346445.1 uncultured Candidatus Saccharibacteria bacterium
GTTAGCCTTTATTTGCTTTTCGTCTCTAAAGCTTAATTTTATCGGGGTCCCAATGTAATCGTAGGTGTCTCGTATTTTTCTTTCAAGATAGCGCTTATAGCTCCAATGGACAAACTTTAAATTGCTGCCATATATCACAAACCAAGGTGGGTTTTGATCTGTTTGAACCATATAGCGCAATTTTGGATGAGTGTTTTTAAGACCAGCAGGTGGGTGCTTCTGTACCGATTTTTGCAACAAGTCATTGAGGACGCGCGTGCGCGTTGGCTGGTGTCGTCTCTTGTCTATATCTATTGCTAGGTCAAACAGCTTTGCCACATTTTGTCCGGTAATACTGCTGGTAAATATTAATGGTGCCCATGGTACAAAATCAAATGTGTGGGAAATTTTAGGGGCCAACTTGTCACGGGTATACGCATCCTTATCTTTAACGCTGTCCCACTTAGTAACTACAATAACTAGCCCTTTTCCTGCCTCCGCTATAATGCCAGCAAGACGTTGGTCTAGTTGGGTATTTAATTCATTCACGTCCATTAACAAAAAGCATATTTCGGCTTCATCTATGGCGCTCAAAGTTCTAAGGACAGAAAATTTCTCAATACCAACTTCCTGTTTCCCCTGTTTTCGAACACCAGCTGTGTCGATAATTTCTAATGGGCGCTTATGGTACTTAACTATAGTGCGGTTAAGGTCCCGCGTGGTGCCAGACATATTGGCTACTATGGCTTGCTGCTTGCCAGCTAAGGTGTTAAAGAGCAGGCTCTTGCCAACGTTTGGGCGTCCAATTAGGGCTATCTTTAAAACATCGTCTTCGGGCTTTTGGGCAACGGGTGGTAAGATTAGGCTTATCTCGTCTAAGACTTCACTGATTCCCTGGTTATGGTGCGCACTAGTTCGGATTATCTTTTTAATACCCAGCCTTTTGTACTCATCCGTAGGCAGGTTACCCTTTAGGTCTGCTTTATTCAATAGTAAAATAACTGGCTTCTTACTTCGTAGAGCTAATTTGGCTACATTCTTATCCTCATCGGTAGCGTACTTAGTGGAGTCGGCGACTACTAGGATAACATCAGCCATTTCTGAAGCTTCGGTAATCTGCTCTTGGATGGATGCCTCAAATTCATCCGCAGGGTCTTTTAGGCCGGCCGTATCAACAAGGTAAAATTGAGCCTCTTGGTCGTTAGCTCCTATATAATCAACGGTGCCGACTACGTTGTCACGTGTTGTCCCTGCTTCTTTGGCAACTATGGCCTGTTTTTTACGCACTAACCTGTTAAATAGTGAGCTCTTGCCAACGTTTGCCTGTCCAACTATTGCGACTGTGGGTATTTTTTTTGCCATAATGGTATAATTATAGCAAAATAAAGGGGTATTAGCTATAATTTAGAAACTTCTTTAAGGGTGCCGCGCTTAATCCCCTCAAGGCTATACGGACCAAAGTTTGTTCGGTGAAGTTTATCTACCGTATAACCGAGTGCTTTAAAGGTGCGTCTAATCTGTCTATTACGACCCTCGTGCATGGTGACGCGCCATTCTTTACGGTTATCGTTTAAACGCTCTAAAAACAACTGGCTGTGGCCGTCCTCTAGCTGCAACCCAAAGTCGCTTATCATTTGTTGGTGAAGTGGCTGGAGAGGCTTATCTAAAGTAACGAGGTAGTTTTTACTTTTAATATAACGAGGGTGGGTCATTTCTAGAATAAAATCACCATCGTTTGATAGTAATAAAAGACCGCTACTGTCTTTGTCTAGACGTCCCACCGGTTTTAGGTGGTGGAGGTTTTTTGGTAGAAGTGAATAGATGGTTGGAGCTTTACCTTGTTGCTTCCGAGAGCACACATAGTTAACCGGCTTGTTTAATAGATAGTAAGCAAGTGGTGATTGTTCAATATTTACTTTTTTACCATTATGTGTTATAATATTCTTATCGGGGTCAAGGCGGCTGCCAATAACTGCTAGTTTACCGTCTATTTTAATTTCTCCATTTTGAATAAGCTCGTCTGCTTCGCGACGTGATATACCAAGTGCCAGGGCTAGGGTTTTATTAAGCCGCTGGAGGGGTTGGTGGGAGGGTTGAGGTTGAGTCATCTAATTCGTCGTTTAAAAGCTGGGCATAGTCTGGTTCGTCGGAGCGATCTATGGGCTGAGGTGGTGTAAAAGGCTTTGGCTCTTCAGGTTGTGTGGAGGCCGGTTGGCTGCTTGGCAAGCTAGCTGATGCGTCTACGGTTGTGACTGGTTGGGCCGCTGGCATAGGAGCTTGTGCGCTCATCAGTTCAGGTTGTTGAGTATCTGAGTAGGAGGTGGTTTCGGTTGTTGGTGTAGGTGCAGTAGCTACTTGTGGCTCTATAGCTGGAGCTGGCTGGACACTATCAGTTTGCACCGGTTGAGGTGGCGAAGCAGGCTGCTGTGGGACCATGGCTGGGGCATTATCAGAAACCATAGGAGCTGGCTGCGGTACCTCTACCTGTGG
>CAYFUI010000027.1:2569-7079 GCA_964346445.1 uncultured Candidatus Saccharibacteria bacterium
CTGCAGGCTGTGGCTGGGTAGGCGTTGGTGCTGCAGGTTGGGGCGGGGTTGTTACTGAGATAGGGGTTGCAGTAGCGGCAGCAGGCGCAGAGATGGGAGGTGCCAGAGGTGTAGATTCTTCAGAGCGCTCAACGGGCGCTTGAACATTATCAAATTGGGCAGGTTGTGCGGCTGTTTCTGGTGTGTCGCCTAGTACTTCATGAACCGCCCGGACAATATCTTCAATTCCTACTTGGGATTTAACCAGATAGCGGTTTGCACCTAGGGCTTCTCCGCGTTGACGCTGGTCGTCACTGCTTAACGCCGTCATCATGATTACTTTTAAGTCTTTTGTTTCTGGTGTGGCACGCAAAATGTCTAACATATCAAAGCCACTAATCTTAGGCATCATGACGTCACTTATAATAAGGTCAGGACGTTCTTTTACAGCAATAGCCAGTGCCTCTTCACCATCTCCTGCTGCGACGATTTCATAACCCTCAGCACTCAAACGTACCGCATAGATTTCACGTAGGGTTTTATCGTCTTCTACTAATAATATTTTGCTCATGCTTACCTCCATTGTACATAAGAAATTAAAAAAATACTATACTCAGCCCTAATAATTAATAATCAGGGGTTATATTGGTTGCTTTCTTGGCTAATTTGGCTTAATTTTGCCACATAAGCTGCCTTTTCTTCCTCTGTTAGGTTCTCACTTCTGGGAACTTGTTTCGTATAGTTTGACATTGGCGATTGATCAGGTGTTATAGTTTCTGTAACCGTAGGCGGTTTTGCTAGGCTGCTTGGGTCACTGCTTGCTTGCGGTGGCGCGCTTTTTAAATTATCTAACTCTTGCTGGTTTAGTCGTGCAAGCTTAATAAAAAAGGTACTTCCTTTACCGTATTCACTTTCTACCCATAAATTAGCCTCTATTATTTCTGCTAACTTCTTAGCTAAGTAAAGCCCTAGACCAGTCCCGCCAATGGCATTAGTTTCTGTATTGTCTACCCTGTAAAACTTTTGGAAGAGGTGTGGTACATCTTCTTGCGGTATCCCTAAACCGGTATCACTTATGCTGATGGTCACATTATCAGAGTCTCCAGTGATGTCAACCGTTACCTCTCCTTGTGGCGTGTATTTTATTGCATTCTCTATGAAATTGCTCACTAATTCACGTAAGTGCCCTTGGTCTACATCTGCATTAAAGACTGGCTGCAGCCTTGACATACCAGCGGATGTTTGACTATCTGGCTTGAAAGTGAGTGCTATTCCTTTCTTTTCGGCAGTTATCTTTAATGAGTCCACGATATCTTTAACAAAAGGAATCACATCTGTTAACTGTGGATTGTTTGGTATACGATTATCATCAGCCCTGGAAATATCCAATAAGTCTTGGAAGAGACCACCAAGGTGGTGGGCTGAAGCCTGCGCCTTTTGAATGTAATCTTTTGCCCTTTCATCTAGCGTGGCGGTAGCTGGGTTTAGGGCTAGCCCTAAGTAGCCTTCGATAGATGCCACGGGGGTGCGCATTTCATGACTAGCTGTAGAAATGAACTCTGCCTGCTCCCTCTCTTCGGCCTTTTCCTTAGTGACATCCTTAAAGATTACAATTACACCATCACCAGTGTTGCCTATTGGTGAGACGACAAGAGAGACTAGTAAATTTTTATTGTTTTTTGTACTGATGGACAGTGTTGGTGGACGCTGTTCATTATTTTGCTTGATAGCCTCTTCTATGAAGTCGGGCGAGGGAGCTCCACTGTTTGCACCATCTTTTTGAATTTTTAAAACAGAAGCATAATGCAAGCCCTCTGCGTCTTCTCTATTCCAGCCCAGCATTTGTGCAGCTGCTGGATTAAACAGTTTAATTAGGCCGTCGTTATCTACCAAGGCTACACCATCACCTATAGCATTAATCATCGATTCAGATTTATCTGCGAGGGCGTGTAGCTCTTTGTTAGTGTCCTTTAAGAAGTTAACTGCCTTTATAGGATTACTCTTGTTTTTCATAGCCATTAAGGCCAAGATTAAAGCTACCGCCTCAACGACGCCAATGGCATAAATGAAATAAATGGGATTAAAGAGTGGGGGTAAGAAGCTATAAAGATAATTATTGGTAAACCAGGCCGCTAATAGAAGTAGCGCTATGCTAATACCACCTATTAATATAGGTATTATTTTATTTTTCTCATGAGCCACAAAAAATCCCCTACCCCTTATGCTTACTTATATTATAGTATGGTTTATTTCTTCTAAATATGCAAGGTTTAGGTGATTTGTTTGGCAATGCTGGGCACTAGCTGTTCATCAAACACCGACGGGATAATATTGGTGGGCGTTGGCTCCTCTACTAAAGAAGCTATAGCTTCGGCGGCTGCTATTTTATGTTGATCAGTAATCTTGGTTACATTATTGTCTAGAGCCCCTCTAAATATTCCGGGAAAGGCCACCGCATTATTAACCTGGTTAGGGTAGTCACTCCTTCCAGTGGCTAACACCGCCACACCAGCCTCTTGTGCAAGCTCTGGTGTTATTTCTGGGTCTGGGTTAGCCAAGCCAAATATAATAGGCTTGTCTGCCATTAAGGCGACATCATCTTTAGTTAATAAATTAGCCTGGCTTACGCCAATAAAGATGTCAGCCTCTTTTAAGGCTTTTTGTAGGTCTCCATCTACGTTATTTGGATTAGTAATATCAAGGAGAGCCTTTTTAGAGCTGTTTAGGTCTGTCCGTTGTGTGCTGATCACTCCTTTTGAATCTACCATGATAATTTCTGCTGGCGCATAAAGGTGAATTAATTTAGCAATGGCATTGCCGGCGGCGCCAGCCCCCACTATTACTATTTTGCTATCTTTAAGGCTTTTGTTTACTACCTTTGTCGCATTGATTAGTCCCGCTAGTGTTACTACTGCCGTCCCGTGTTGGTCATCGTGGAAAACTGGTATGTCCAACTCTTGTTTTAAGCGTTCTTCTATTTCGAAAGCCTTGGGGGCCGCAATATCTTCTAGATTGATTGCGCCAAAGCTTGACGCGATATTTTTAACAGTTTGCACTATCTCATCTACTGTATGAACGTTTAATATTATAGGCACACTATCAATATCTGCAAAATATTTGAATAAAAAGGCTTTACCCTCCATCACAGGATAACTAGCTTTAGGGCCAATATCGCCCAAACCTAAAACCGCCGAACCATCAGAGACAACCGCCACCAAGTTGTTGGTCCAGGTATACTGTCTTAATTTAGCCGGGTTTTCCTGTATGGCTCTGCTTACTGCGGCAACACCTGGTGAGTAGTAGGCAGCTAACTCTTGTTGCGAAATTTTTCCAGGATGACGAAGGGCAGTGGCTATCTTGCCTTTATGTGCAGAATGAAGGTGTAGAGCGCGCTCGTCGTGGTTCATTTCTTGATTAGGCTTGGCCATCTGTTTGCTCCATAGCCGGCGACTTGTCCTCTTGCGATGTTTTGGCTGTTTGGGGCTCCTTTTTTTGTGAAAGTGCCGCTTGTTGTTTTAGTATATCTAAAATGTCTTTGATGTTTTCTCTCATCCGAATGTTTTCTCGGTAGGTTTTAACCTTAGTAAATAAAACTACAACTACTAATATTATTACCAATACAGAGATGGTGCCACCAGTAATAATTAAATATGGAAAAAGGTTATTAAGAGTGCTAGCAATCGCATCACTCTCGGATGAAATTTTAGATGCATCAATAAGTTCTTCCACTACTAGTCCTCATATTTTTTTATTTGGCTAATTCTTCTGCTATGCCTCTCTTCTTCAGAGAAGGGCTCATTAATAAATATGTCAATAAAATGAAGCGCTTCATCTTCTTTGTGTTGACGCGCTCCTATTGATATAACATTAGCATTGTTGTGTTGACGGGCCAGTTTTGCGGTCTCTTCATTCCAGACAAGCGCCGCCCTTATGCCTTTAACCTTGTTAGCGGCCATCTGTTCGCCATTTCCAGACCCACCAAAGACAATGCCTAGGCTCTGGTGATCGTCGTCCCAGTCTTTTGATACGGCTTCTGCCGCTGCAATGCAGAACTCTGGGTAGTCATCTTGTGGATCGTAATTATAAGCGCCATGGTCCGTCACATTATGGCCTTGTGCGCTTAGATGGTTAATGATTTTATTTTTTAATTCTAGACCGGCGTGGTCTGTCGCTATATGTATATTCATATCATCAATTATAGCATTTTTTAAAAGGCTTGTGTTATAATTAAGGTAATATTAAATAAGTGAGGTAAGAGTATGCAATATTCTAATGATGCGGTAGTTATTAATGGATCCTATCCACTATGGGTCGTTATATTATTTGTTGCAATTGTTGTTTTAGAGATAACACTGAAAGGAATGGCCCTCTACCGTTCGGCGCGTAATGGCTCCAAGGGCTGGTTCGTAATTTTTCTATTAATTAATACCGCCGGTATCCTCCCGCTTCTCTACCTAGTGTTCAGTAAAAATAAAAGCCAAGTTTAAGAAACTGGCTTTTATTTAATTTGACTCAATTTGATTGGTGATCC
>CAYFUI010000028.1:0-6464 GCA_964346445.1 uncultured Candidatus Saccharibacteria bacterium
CACAGCCAGTAGCACTTGGCTTAGTTAGGACATTATCCATGTATAATGTTTGGTCACCATTAGTTCCCTTCAAGCAAAAGCCTGAACTTCCCCATTTCATGTAAGTTAAATCAATATCTGGCAGGTTATCAATATTAGCACCGGCCGTTTGCAAATCATTTGGTAGCTGCTTATTTGCCGCGCTATAATACTTAATGGCGCTGGCGCTCTCAATTAACGCTCCTTCTAGGCTTTTTTGTTTATTCTTGTTAACTATTGAGGCAAATGAAAGGGTGGTAATGCCCACTAATATCCCTACAATAACAATTGTTATTAATAGCTCAACAATAGTAAACCCTGGCCGCTTAGCCATTAAGCGCCTCGCAATTAGCCTTTAAGAGGCTGTGAAAGGCTTGCTTAGCTTCTGGAATTTTACGCATTTCACCATTCCAAATGTCTAAAGACGGATCCTGTAGTGCCCGTGAATAGCTAAAGGTTAAAGTCCATGGGAGGTTTTTGTGAGCACTAATGGCACGCAAATTTTCTATGGCTCTTTCTGGGCTTTGGCCACCAGAAAGAAAGACAATCCCTGGCACAGCCGCTGGTACATTTTTCAATAACACGCGCACTGTAGCTTCACCAACTTCTTGGGGAGTTGACTGGGTTGCGTATTGTTTACCATTCATTATTTGACTAGTTTTGACAAGCAATGCACTTAAGTCTACTTTGTAGAAATCTAGGTGCTGAAACATTTTCCATAACACATAACCTAATTTTTCTTCGGCTTGTGCTAAAGTATGGTTTCCGTCATAAATTATTTCTGGTTCAACGATAGGTACAATACCGGCCGCTTGGGATACCATAGCAAACCTGGTCAAAGCATGAACATTAGCATGAACAGCCTGGTCTGTAGGAAGGCTTTCGCTAATTGGAAAAGCGACGCGCCATTTGGAGAAGCGTATACCCATTTGTCGGTATTCCTGGAAACGCTGCGCTAAGCCACTTAGGTCGTCGGATATTAACTCGCCAGGAAAGCCTTCTAGCGGCACCACACCGCTATCAACCTTAATCCCAGGTATAATTCCTAGGTTTAATAAATAATCAGTAAACTGGACGCCACCATCACTAAACTGTCTGGCCGTTTCATCAAACAGAATGACGCCATTTACAAATTTTTCTAATTCTGGCGTAGTAAAAAACAACTGCCGGTACTGGCGCCTGTTTTCTTCTGTGGAGGCAATCCCTCGTGCTTGGAACCGCTTTTCAATACTACCACCGCTCTCATCGGCTGCAAAAATTCCTTTAGGTTTTTCCACTAGTTTACGTGCAATATTTTGCATTGATTCGGTTCTAATATTAAACATATACCCTCCTAGAACATACTACTTAAGCTAATAATAGCAAAAATAGGCAGTTTCGTCTACCTTTTAGGTATTGTGGAGGTGTCGTAATTTGCCAAAATTGTACTAAGCTCTAAAGAGACCTCCTTATAATACCTACTATTTAAGTCATGAGCGGCGGTAATAGTCGTAATAACTGTACCAGGCCGAGACTTCTTGAGCACTTTAAGGTTCTTCTGCAGGATGAGCGGGTCTAAAAGGCCACGAATAATATACACCTTGATATGCTTAGGTAGCCAAATAGCATCTCGTAGCGAATCTTGGTTAATAATACTAGACTTTAGTGTTTCCATGTAGGGTAAACTATTCTTTTTATTTAGTTCAAAGTTCTTTGTAACAACTTTATACTTCTTGGCAAGGGCCGTTAGCTCCACAAAGTTCTCTGGATTATTCCGGGCGTAGTTAAAAAGGTTTTTTAGAATATCATCTTGGCTAGGCATACGCCTATCAGGTGATTGCACATAAAAAGGCGGACTACATAAGATAATATCGTTAATTTTTTTGGGATCATTTTTAGCCACCTCTATACTGATTAAGGAGCCTAAGGAGTGTCCCACTAGAACAATTTGGCTAGCATGAAAATGCTGCTCTTTAATAGTTTTTATAACGGAGCGTGCATGCATTGACAAGTCGTAATCAATGTATGTAGGTTTTTTTGAATAACCAAAACCCAGCAAATCTACAGATAGATATTGTACATTTGCTGGGAGTTTCTTTATAACTGGTTCCCATACCTTACCCGAATTGGCAATACCGTGCAAAAAGACGATGAGCGGCTGCCCTGGATTGCGACGCATCTGGCTAACCCTAAGCTGGTAGGGTTGGTTTAACAGCTTATGATAAACATAGCCAAACAGAGCTACCTCTTAGAGAATTGCTCTTTCTTACGAGATTTGCGTAAGCCGTATTTTTTACGCTCTTTCTCACGAGAATCGCGCTGGAGCATATCGGCTTTTTTAAGCGGTGAACGCAGGTCGCCATGAGCTGTGGTTAAAGCTTTAGCAATTGCTAGCTTAATAGCATCAACTTGTCCTGCTGGACCTCCGCCCTTAACAACAATAGTAATATCATAATCATTCTGTTTACCAACTAAAGCCAGAGGGTCGGTTATTTCGGCCATCATGGTTTTGTTTTCACTAAAAAATTCACCCGCTGGTTTATTGTTTATAGTAATAGTACCCTTACCATCATATAGGCGTGCGCTTGCAGTTGCACTTTTACGACGTCCCAGGCCATAAAAATATTTCTTATCAGCCATTATTTTTTAACCTCAACTTTCTGTGGTTGCTGTGCAGTGTGGGCGTGCTCACTACCACTGAACACTTTAAGCCGTTTTAGGCGTTCTGCGGCCAGTTTATTTTTTGGCAACATTCCTTTTACTGCATTAACAATTATCTTTTCCGGACTTTTCTCTCTTACCTCTTTTAGGCTAGCTTGCTTTATACCCCCAGGAAAACCTGAGTGCCGGTGGTATAGTTTATCAGTTTCTTTTTCACCAGTAACCACTAGTTCACTAGCATTTATTACTACAACGTAATCGCCACCATCGACGTGTGGGGTGTATGTTGGTTTATATTTTCCTGAAAGATATTTAGCAATATCTGTAGCCACTCGCCCTAACGGCGCATCCTTGGCGTCTATAATAAACCATTCCCGCGTAACATCGGCTGGCTTTTGGGAAAAAGTTTTATAATTTGCCATAATTATTTATCCTCTTTCTTGGTTTCGGCCTTCTTTGTAGGCGCAGCTTTTTTTACGGTCTCCTTAACTGGAGCTTTCTCTTCGGCAACTGCTTCAACCTCTTCTTTAACAGGCGGGATTTGTACAGACAGGTCGTCTACAAATTCTATAGTTGCTAACTGGGCATTATCACCCACGCGCGTTCGTGTACGGGTAACACGGACATGCCCACTAGTGCGTCCCGCTAATTTTGGTGCAATTTCGTTCACTAACTTATCGGTTGCCTCTTTAGTAGAAAGCCCTCCCTGTACCTGACGATAATTATGTAAACCACCTTTTTTAGCTTTGGTGATAAGCTTTTCAATATATGGCACTAACTCTTTGGCTTTAGCGTAGGTTGTTTCGATAGTTTCGTATTCAACTAAACTGGTGGCTAAACCCTTCATTAGTGCGGTACGCTGATCGCGCTCGCGACCAAATTTTCTTCCTCTATAACCATGTCTATGCATATTATTACAGCTCCAACTCCACCAATTTATCTTTAACTTCTTCTAAGGCTTTGGTGCCAAACCCTTTTAGTTCACGCAAGTCTTGTTCACTTAGGGTGACAAGGTCGCGGACTATGCGGATATCATTATTAATTAATGCATTAGTAGTGCGGGCACTGAGGTTAAGGTTTTCTATAAGAGTCTCTAGTTCGCTCTCACTTTCAACACTCTCTACACCAAGGCTTGGCCCAGCTAAGACTGTGGTCTCACCGGCTAAGGCAGAATACTGGTTAACTAAAATTGCCGAAGCCTCTTCAAAGGCACCTTGAGGGCTAATAGAGCCGTCGGTCTCTACTGTAAGAAGTAGCTTTTCCAAGCTAGTGTCTTGCCCTACACGGGTTCCGTCCACTTTATAGCGTACACGAATAACTGGGCTAAAAATAGCATCAACGGCTATCATGTCGCTATACTTGCGGTCTTTTGTAGACTCTTCAATGCTCTTGTAGCCACGTCCAGTATCTACTACAAAATCCATGACTAATTTCTTCTTAGGGTCGTCGATATTGGCAATAACTAGGTCTGGGTTAATCACATCTACTTCCGCATTTTTAGCAATATCGCCAGCAGTCACGACTCCAGCACCAGTTTTTTCTAAATGTAATTCTACTGGTTCATCACTATGTGACTTTAAGCGGATATTCTTAACATTTAACATGATATCGATAACATCTTCTTTTACGCCAGGTACCGTAGTAAACTCATGGGTTACACCATCAATTTTAAAGGCAACTACCGCTGTACCTTCAATACTAGAAAGCAGGACACGGCGTAAGCTATTACCTAAAGTATTACCATACCCGCCATGCAGCGGTGACACTTCAAAAGTGGCCATGGTATCACTGTGCACATCTACACTTGCCAATGTTGGATTATGAATTACTTTTGTCATACCTAGCTCCTATCTTGAGTAATACTCAACTATTAATTGTTCATTGATATCTGCTTCTGCTTCTTCCCGCTTTGGTAAACCGGTAATTTTAACAGAAACCTTCTTAGGGTCACTCTTTAGCCAACTTAATGGCCCTTGGAATGAATTATCTAATACATCTTTAATATTAACAAAATAAGTGGAGCCCTTACTCTTATCGCGGAGAGTAATTTCGTCGCCCACCTTAACACGTATGGATGGAATATCCACTCGTCGTCCATTTAGCATAAAATGCCCATGCCCTACTAACTGCCGAGCTGCCCTTCTACTTGACGCAAAACCAGCCCTATAAATAACGTTATCTAGCCTTTGTTCTAAAAATTGTAGCAAGAGCTGACCAGGCAATACGCCTTGACCGCTTGAACGTTCAGCCTCTTTGTAAAGACGATAAAATTGCTTTTCCATAAGGCCGTATGTACGACGCACCTTTTGTTTCTCGCGTAGTTGGGTTAAGTACAAGCTACCTTTACCTTGGCGAGCATGTGCATGTTGACCAGGAATGCCTGTCTTTTTAGCTAAAACTTTAGCAGCTTTAGGGTGAAGGGCATAGCCTTCACGGCGGCTTTGCTTAACAATTGGTGATGTATCTCTAGCCATAACCTAAGGCCTCCTTATCTTGCGCGGACGGGTACCACCATGAGGAATACCAGTAACGTCCTTAATGCTATCTACTGAAATGTCGTACGTTGATAAAATACGGATTGCGGAATCGCGACCCATACCGATACCTTTAACAAATACGTCTACAGATTTTAATCCGTATTGATTCTTAACTTCTTCTATTGCTTTTTCTGCAGCCACCTGAGCTGCATATGCAGTACCTTTTTTACTACCCCTAAAGCCAGATGCTCCGGCGCTTGAAGCCACTAGTACATTACCCTTCTTGTCGGTAAATGTAATAATGGTGTTATTAAAAGTTGCCTGGATATGCAATTGTCCGGCTGGTACAGACCGGCGTTGCTTCTTGCGGCTAGAGGTTTTAGCTGTTGTCTTTGCTTCTGCCATATATTATTCCTTTTTCTATGTCTTAGACGCAGCCTTTTTCTGCGCCCCACCAACAGCAATAGCTTTGCCCTTACGAGTCCGTGCGTTCGTACGGGTACGTTGGCCATGCACTGGAAGACCAGCTTTGTGGCGCAAACCGCGATATGCGTTGACGTCTTTTAACCGTTTAATATTATTTGACACCTGACGCTGTAAATCGCTTTCTACGACATAATTTGTATCAATTATGTTGCGTAGCTTTTGTTCTTCAGCCTCGGTGAGATCTTTCACCCGAGTGGTAGGCTCTATTTCAGCCTCCGCAAGGATGGTCGTTGCAGTAGTAGGTCCTATACCATAAATATAGGTAAGTGCTACTTGTACCTGCTTTTCTGTAGGGATTGTTACCCCAGCTATTCGAGCCATACTTAACCCTGCCTTTGCTTATTCTTAGGTTTTTTCTTATTGATGACATATAGCCGGCCTTTACGGCGGACTAATTTATCATCGGGACTGATTTTTTTGACACTCGCACGAACTTTCATGAGCGCATTAAACTCCAGTTTCCTTTAATTGATATATGATTAGTTGTAAAAAACCAACTAATCGCGTGCCCGAAAGACGATTCTTCCCTTAGTTAGATCATAAGGGGTCATCTCGACTTCCACGCTATCGCCCGGTACAAGACGGATATAATGCCGACGCATTTTTCCACTTATGTGGGCAATAATACTATGACCATTCTGAAGTTCTACCTTAAATTGAGTATTAGGCAGTGCTTCCACTACCTTCCCCTGCATTTTAATTACTTCCTTCTGAACTGCCATAAGTTACAGTAGTACATTATACACGAATATGTAACACTTTTCAAGTGGTATTTTGAAATACTAGTATTCTATAATAAACGAATATAACAAGATGGGAGAGGTGAATGAAGTAGGTATTGGT
>CAYFUI010000029.1:0-6024 GCA_964346445.1 uncultured Candidatus Saccharibacteria bacterium
CCGGATATAAACCGAACTGTCTCACGACGTTCTGAACCCAGCTCGCGTACCACTTTAATCGGCGAACAGCCGAACCCTTGGAAGGTGCTCCCCCTCCAGGATGTGATGAGCCGACATCGAGGTGCCAAACAGCGCCGTCTATGTGAACTATTGGGCGCTATAAGCCTGTTATCCCCAGGGTAACTTTTATCCGTGTGCGCTATCGATCCCACATTCATGTACTAATGTACGTATAGCGGGTCACTTGCTCCGACTTTCGTCTCTGATTGGAATGTACTCCTCACAGTCAAGCTGGCTTATGCGCATGCACTATCACTTCGATTTCCATACGAAGTTAGCCAACCTTTGAACGCCTCCGGTACTCTTTAGGAGGCAACCGCCCCAGTTAAACTACCCACCATACACGGTCCTCATACCGGATAACGGTACAAGTTAGATCAAAATCTTGGCAAGGGTGGTATTTCACTTGGCGACTCCACAAATACTAGCGTATCTGCTTCAAAGTCTCCCACCTATTCTACACGGGCCAAAATTCGGAACAATGTAAAGCTGTAGTAAAGCTCCATGGGGTCTTCTCGTCCTGGTACGGACAGACGGCATCTTTACCGTCAATGCACTTTCACCGAGGCCTTCGCTGAGACAGTGCCCACATGATTACTCCGTTCGTGCGGGTCAGAACTTACCTGACAAGGAATTTCGCTACCTTAGGACGGTTATAGTTACCGCCGCCATTGACTAGGGCTTCAGTTTGCACCGTTAAGCGCTCCCCTTAACCTTCCAGCATTGGGCAGGAGTCAGCCCCTATACATCCACTTTCGTGTTAGCAGAGACTTGTGTTTTTGATAAACAGTTCCGTGGGCTCTTTCGCTGCGGCCCCCACATCGTCAGATGTGAGATATTCGCGTTCAAAAGAACAATTTCATGTTACTTATCTCAGAAAAAATCTATAATTGGTTTATTAAAAAGGATTTTCGCCTCTAAATTGATAACTAATAGAAATCAATTAGAGCGTACTCATTGCGTAAATAGTTACTTTACGCGTTTAACCTATTTTCACTCAATAACTCTTGCTGAGTGAACGCGGCTCATATCCGCCGAAGCGGGGGCAGACCTTATTCCGAAGTTACGGTCGCTGTATTGCCGAGTTCCTTAGCGAAGGTTCTCTCGTAAGCCTTAGTCTACTCGACCCGAGCACCTGTGTTGGTTTGCGGTACGGGCGGCTAATTTCACACGTACACCTGCTTTTCTAGCCAGAGCCTTGATCAAAATTATTGTTTAAAAAACAACTTTCACTCCCTATGCGTTCCCGCTAGGTTGGACGGATGTATACCAATAATCCGCTTTGACTACTTCTCCGTGAACAGTGTACAAAAATTAACCGGTTCAGGAATATTAACCTGATGTCCATCGCCTACGCTATGCGCCTCGGCTTAGGCCCGACTAACCCTGAGATGATTAACATGGCTCAGGAATCCTTGCTCTTACGGCCGACAGGATTCTCACCTGTCTTATGGTTACTCATTCCAGCATTCTCACTTCCTAACGCTCCACAACACTTTTCAGTGCTGCTTCTCTGCAGATAGGAACGCTCCTCTACCACTATATATTGCTATATAATCCATATCTTCGGTATTACGTTTAGCCCCGTTACATTTTCCACGCAAGATCTCTTGACTAGTGAGCTGTTACGCACTCTTTAAATGAATGGCTGCTTCTAAGCCAACATCCTAGCTGTTTAAGAAATCTCACCTTGTTTCCCACTTAACGTAAATTTAGGGACCTTAGATGATGGTCTGGGCTGTTTCCCTTTTGAGCGTCGAGCTTAGCCCCGACGTTCTAACTGCCATGATTACATATATGGTATTCGTAGTTTGTTAAGGGTGGGTACAGTTGCCCGCCCCAGTCCTTTACAGAGCTCTACCCCCATATACTACTACATGACGCTAACCCTAAAGTTATTTCGAGGAGAACCAGCTATCTCCGAGTTCGATTGGCATTTCACCGCTAACCACAGGTCATCCGAGCACTTTGCTGCGTACGACGGTTCGGTCCTTCGCCACCTATTACAGTGGTTTCAACCTGCCCATGGTTAGGTCACCCGGTTTCGGGTCTAATTCCGCACACTTATTCGCCCTATTCAGGCTCGCTTTCACTACGGCTCCGCCAATTGGCTTAACCTTGCGCACGAAATTAACTCGCTGGATCGTTCTACAAAAAGCACGCCGTCACCCAACAAGTGGGCTCCGACACCTTGTAAGCACTGAGTTTCAGGATCTTTTTCACTCCCCTCCCGGGGTTCTTTTCACCTTTCCATCGCTGTACTAGTTCACTATCGATCGTATATTATATTTAGCCTTGGCTGGTGGTCCAGCCGGATTCAGACAGGGTTTCTCGTGCCCCGCCCTACTCGATAAAACATGTATAAAGTCAGCGTCGTTTTCGCGTACACGGCTTTCACGCTCTTTGGCTAGTCATTCAAACTATTCTGCTAACCACGCTATTTTTTTACTCTATCTAGCTTATGATAGTTGCTAGTCTCACGGCTAGACAACCGATAAATCAGTTTTCTAACCATGGGTTCATGTTATATCACAACCCCCTATAGATATTCGTCTATCATACTTATTTACTTCCGAAGAAGTAAAAACCTATAAGGTTTGGGCTCATCCCGTTTCGCTCGCCACTACTCCGAGAATCGTTATTTACTTTCTTTTCCTCATCCTACTAAGATGTTTCAGTTCAGATGGTTACCTTTATCTACCCTATATATTCAGGCAGAAATAACTAGAGATGAATCTAGCTGGGTTTCCCCATTCGGAAATCTCCGGATTATAGCTTGTTGACAGCTACCCGAAGCTTATCGCAGTCTTCCACGTCCTTCATCGGTAATATACGTCTAGGCATCCACTACAGTGCTCTTGAGTACCTTTTTATGCATTGACTTAACTAGTAATTGCTATACATAATGTATTGGAAATTATATATGAATTACTGCCGTCAATCTTAAAAAATTTTTCTTATCGACCAAATTGTTAAATTGCATTCACTCCACACTTTTGAGAGCAAATTTAAATTCTGTTAGAACTCCAATTTGCTTTCAAAGCAGCTTTACCATTTTATCATTATTGATTTTGATTGTAAAGGCTTTTTTGAAGGTTTTTGAATTGTTAGAGATAAATAAAACCCCTGATTGCGATTTAATTTATCTTAATCGCCAGAGGTTCTTTTGAACATTCGCTTAACTTCTTTTAATTATACACACACTTTTTTTATTATGCAAGCCTTTTTTTGAAAAAAGTCCATAAAAAGCCGACTTTTTTTACTTTAACAGGGGTCAGAAAAAATAAAAAAGTAAGTATTTATTAGCAAACCCATACCCTAACTGCCAAATATGGATATTATGATAGACTTATAATAATGAAAGAGCGTAAACTATTAGTCATCTCATTTATTAATGGCGCCGGCTTAATGACCTTTGAGCTAGTAGCCGCCCGTCTCCTGGCGCCAACTATCGGCAGCTCCACTTATATATGGACGAGTGTTATAGGGGTTATAATGGCAATGCTAGCCTTAGGATCCTGGCTAGGCGGTAGAATAGCTGACAAAAGAGAAAAAACTATAGATATCGCCCTACTATTATTGTATGGGGCATTAGCCATTGCCGCCGTATTAGCGTACTCAGCACCCATCTTAAACTTACTAGCGGCAAGCAACCTAGATCCGCGGCTGGCAGGCACCCTCGCCTCCCTTTTTCTATTTGCACCCGCCAGCTTCATCATAGGCTTTAGCGCCCCATACCTTGCAAAACTTAACATAAAATCTTTAGAAGACAGTGGTCGTTCTGTGGCAAACCTGGATTCTATAAATGCTGTTGGTGGCATTGCAGGTACCTTTATAACTGGCTTTATTTTGTTCTCCGTATTCAGCACTACAGCTATATTATTAATTCTTATAACCATCTTCACTATCACTAGCTGGACAATTTTACCCAACAAGAAACTATCATTACGTGTCACTATAACTATTATAATTATTAGTTTTGTTTTACAGGCGCCAATAGCTAAAGCGACTGCTATAGAAACATCAACGGCCCACTATAATATATATGACATTAAATATGATGCCTCTATAGCCCGTGTGTTAAGGACTGGCCCCAGCGGTTACCAGTCTGGAATAAACCTAAACAACCCAGATGATTTAATTTTTTGGTATACACAGAAGATGGCGCAAATAGTAAAGGAGGCGCCTAAGAAAGATAATATTCTTATATTAGGCGGTGGTGCTTACACTCTTCCCAGGTACCTTGCGCAAACCTACCCCAACTCACACATAGATGTAGTGGAGATTGACCCAGAGCTAGTGAATATTTCACAAAAATATTTTTATTACAAGCAACCCCACAACGTCACCCACATAACCAGCGATGCTCGCACCTATATAAATACAGCCGCATCTAGTTACGATATTATACTTATTGATATATATAGCGACACAAGTGTACCTTTTACTATTCTTAGTGGAGAGTATGGTAAAAAAATTAAGCAGCTCACCAACCCTACAAGTGTCGTAGCTGCTAATATTATTGCTGATGACACACCAGGCAACTGCCACCCCTTCTTCTTAGCATCTATTACTCCTTATGGCGATAATTTTAAATATAGTTTTTATTATAAAGATGGTATAGGAATCTCTAATATAGTGGCCGTTTTTACAGACGACCAAGATTTTACTCCGCCTACTGATTCCATAAAAATGACTCCGTCACTACAAGGCGCTCCAAGATATAACGACCAGTACGCACCAGCAGAGAGCCTCCAATTCAAATGTAGGCAATAAAAAACATCCCCTTAAGGATGTTATTTTGGTGGGCGATGAGGGACTTGAACCTCCGACCTCGTCATTATCAGTGACGCGCTCTAACCAGCTGAGCTAATCGCCCTTACCTAAAAACTCTTACATTTTTGGTGGAGCGTGCACAGACTTTCGCCTGGCAGCGCCCCATATGGTGGAGCAACAGGGACTCGAACCCTGGACCCCCTGCTTGCAAAGCAGGTGCTCTAGCCAACTGAGCTATTGCCCCATGGTTTGTGTTATTAGGCTTTATTTATTTTACTCTATCCTCCCTATAAATTCAAGATACTACTAAAAACCTTAAAACAAGAAACTCCTATTATGCTATAATTATTCCATGTATGAATTCAGTCTTGGTTCGTTTATTTTAGGTATCGCCTTAATGGCGGCGGGTGCCGCTATGGTTTACTTCCATAAACAATTATCACAAATGTTTATGGGCGGACCAGGCATGTATAGTAAATATAAGCTATATGGTTTAATGGTGAGCATCTTGGGAATACTCTTATTGTTTAATATTCCTCAACTAGTATTAGAAGCAATCGTCAGAATGTTTTTTGGTCGTTAATTATAAAAAAATAATTTGAACAAAAAATGAACAAAAAAACCTCCCATAAGGGGAGGTTTTGGTTTAACAACTTAGCTGTGCAATTCATCGTCAGATTATGTAATCAAGATTTTTTGAACTTAGTCTTGTTCTATGGAATGAATCCAAGAACTACATTAGTAAGTAAGCTCGTCTTACTAAAAAGACCGACCTAGCTTCAACTGTTGATTGCTCGAACAGTTGGCATAACTCTCCCTAGAAAGGAGGTAATCCATCCGCACCTTCCGGTACGGATACCTTGTTACGACTTAACCCCAATCATCCCCCCCACCTTAGGCCGACTAATCGGACTTCGGGTGTTGGTGACTTTCATGGTTTGACGGGCGGTGTGTACAAGACCCGGGAACGTATTCACCGCAGCTTGCTGATCTGCGATTACTAGTAATTCCGACTTCATAGAGGCGAGTTTCAGCCTCTAATCCGAACTGGGACTAGCTTTGATGCGATTTGCTTCACCTCGCGGTTTCGCTACGCATTGTACTAGCCATTGTATTACGTTTCTAGCCCAGGACGTAAGGGAAATACTGACCTGACATCATCCCCTCCTTCCTCCCCGTTACCGGGGC
>CAYFUI010000030.1:0-5576 GCA_964346445.1 uncultured Candidatus Saccharibacteria bacterium
CCGTAGGAGTCTGGACCGTGTCTCAGTTCCAGTCTGACTGATCATCCTCTCAAACCAGTTAACGATCGTTGACTTGGTAAGCCATTACCTTACCAACTATCTAATCGTACGCGGGCTGTTCCCAAAGCAGATAAATCCTTTAATCCGAAGACCATATGCGGTATTAGCCACCCTTTCGGGCAGTTATTCCTCACTTTGGGGTACATTCCCACGCGTTACTCAGCCGTCCGCCGCTCGTCGGCATCTAGTAAACTAGACCCGTTACCGCTCGACTTGCATGTGTTAGGCACGCCGCCAGCATTCATCCTGAGCCAGGATCAAACTCTCCATAAAATTGTATTTAACATAAATACAAATGACTCAATTTTTAACATTAATTAAACTGACGATGTTTATTGCACAACTAAATTGTTAAAGTCCTGAAACTGCATTGCATTCATTTTGCAACTCGTTTTCTTAGCATTTTAGTTGTTGAACTAGTTACTAGGCGCTTGAGTTCTTTTTTGCTTTCGCAAGCAGACTAATAGCTACTATACACAACGTAAGTAGATGCGTCAACACTTTTTTAGAAAATTATGTTGTAATAAAGACAACGCACGCGATAATAACGCCCAATAACCCCCCTGCTAACACCTCTAATTTGGTGTGACCATAGTTAATTTTTACTTTAGAAATTGGCAGTTTTTCGTCTTCAATAATCTTATTTATGGCTTCACTATTCTTACCAGCCGACCATCTTACACGCATAGAATCATGCATGGTGATAATGGCAAATAGTGCCGCCAGCGCAAATATCGCGCTTAGAAAACCCTGGTTTAACCCTATCAACACCGCTAAGCTAATAACCGTAGCGGTGTGAGCACTGGGCATTCCGCCAGATGCAAAGAAGTTATTACTTACGCTTTTACGCTTACCCTGATATAGAGCGATAACTGCTTTAATTAAATGGCTAATAAACCAAGCCAAAGCAATAACTAAGATATAAGCATATGAATCGCTCATCTTGCTACTTCTTACCTTCCGAAGTTTTCGCCACTTCGTCTACCGCACCCTCTTCCAGGAGTTCCTCATTGCTTTTATCTGGCACAAAACCAATTGATGCAACCGTATCACCATCTGCCAAACGCATAATTCTTACACCTTGCGTGATCCTCCCTAAAGTAGGAACGTCTTTCATAGCTATTCTAATGGTTTGTCCCTTAGTAGAAATCATTATCGCTTCAGATGACTCTGGAAGAGTGGTCTTAACAGCTACGATCGCCCCTGTCTTTTTAGAGATTACTGCCGACTTAATACCTACGCCACCACGTTTGTGAACCGGGAAATTTGATACCTTAGTTATTTTTCCATAACCCTCTTCACTCACCACAAACAACGTTTCATCATTAGAAGCCACAATATCTGTGCCAACCACAATGTCATTTGGGCGCAAGCGTATACCTCGTACTCCACGCGCTGTTCGCCCCATGGCCCGTACATCTTTTTCGTTAAAGCGTATAGCTTGCCCAGCAGATGTAGATATAACTATATCTTCCTGCCCATTAGTCTTTTTCACCCACCTCAATTCATCTCCCTCATCTAGTTTAATAGTAATTAAACCGTTGGTTCGGATATTTTCATAATCAGAAATTGGCGTCTTCTTAACTGTTCCCTTAGTTGTCGTCATGAATAAATAGCCGTCCTCATTTTTCGCATTTTTATCACTCTTAAGGATAGTGGTAATCTTTTCCTCAGGTTGCAACTGCAGTAGGTTAACAATAGCCACGCCACGAGCATTCAAGCTAGCGGCTGGCACCTCGTATGCCTTTAGCCTAAAGACACGTCCTTTGTTGGTAAAGAACAGTAAGTGGTCGTGGGTGCTTGCAGATACCAATTGGTCAATTACATCTTCTTCTTTAGTAGTAATGCCACGCTTCCCTTTGCCACCCCTATTTTGCTTACGGTAATCGGAGCTTAACGTGCGTTTAATGTAGTTAGCATGGGTTAAGACAATTACACTCTGCTCGTCTGGAACTAGCTCTTCATCACTAAACTTGCCAAGCTCGTGGTTCTTAATTTCACTACGCCGGGGGTCGCCATATTTTTCCTTCATCTCCAGGAGCTCTTCTTTAATTATATGAAGAATTTCTTTTTCATCGGCTAAAATAGCTTCTAGCTTCGCAATTAATTCCATTAGCTGTTTTAGCTCGTCTTCAATAGCTTGACGCTCCAAGCCAGTTAGACGACGCAGTTGCATACTCAAGATAGACTTTGCCTGAATTTCACTTAAGCCAAACCGCCCCTCTAGTTCTGCTTGGGCAATTTCAACCGTTTTGCTAGCACGGATAATTTTCACAACTTCATCAATATTATCTAGAGCTATTTTATAACCCTCTAGAATATGGGCTCTTGCTTTAGCAGTTCTAAGCTCATACTCGGTCCGTCGGCGCACGACAACCTGGCGATGCTTAATGAACTCACTTAAAATGTCTTTTAAGCCTAAAATACGCGGCTGAATACCATCAATTAGCGCTAGCATATTAAAGTGGAAAGAGGTTTGAAGGGCAGTCATTTTATACAGCTGATTTAACACCTTCTTTGGATAGGCATCTTTTTTAAGGTCTACTACAATGCGAATATTACCCCTTGCTGATTCGTCACGTAGGTCAGCAATGGAGGTGATTTTTTTCTCTTTATGAAGGTCGGCTATTTTTTCAATCAATGAAGCCTTATTAACTGAATATGGCATTTCCGTAATTATAATACTGCTACGCCCTTTTTTAGTTTCTTCAATCTCTGCTACAGCCCTTACTACCACGCTACCCTTGCCTGTTTGGTAAGCGCGCCTCATAGGCTCACCGCCATATATAGTGGCACCAGTTGGAAAGTCTGGGCCCTTAACTACCTTTAGCAATGCATCCAATTCAGTATCTGGTTCGTCTATTAGTAAAATTGTAGCGTCTACCAACTCGCCCAAGTTATGGGGTGGAATGTTTGTGGCCATACCTACGGCTATGCCTACTTGTCCATTTAGTAAAAGGTTTGGGAGTTTTGCCGGTAACACTGCCGGCTCCTGCTCTGAGCCATCATAGTTATCTCTAAAGTCTACCGTATCTTTATCAAGATCAATTAACAATTCGTTACCTGGCCGCCCCAACCTGGCCTCTGTATAGCGGCTAGCTGCCGCCGGGTCGCCATCCATTGAACCAAAGTTGCCCTGACCATTAACCAGTGGATAACGCATTACCCAGTCTTGGGCGAGGCGCACCATGGAATCATAAATGGCTGTATCGCCATGTGGATGATACTTACCCATAACATCGCCGACGATTTTTGCCGACTTAGAAAACTTAGAGCCAGGCCGTAAACCTTGTTCCCCCATAGAGAAAAGTATGCGCCTATGGACAGGCTTCAGGCCATCTCTGACATCTGGCAATGCCCGGTCAATAATCACGCTCATGGAGTATTTAAGAAAACTGTCCTCCATGACATCTTCAACAGTTCTTAGCTCTACTGTCTTTGAGTGGACCTGCTCTTCACGCGTTATGTCGATTGGGTCGGTATATTCTTGGGTTTTGTCAGTACTACTCATATTAAATATCTAGCTCCTCAATATTTATGTCTCGTGCCCGTGATTGAATAAAATTTTTGCGCATGGAAACTTCATCGCCCATCAGCTTACTAAATATAGCGTCGGCTTTCTCAGCGTCTTCAATTTTTACTTGGATAAGTACACGGTTTTCTGGGTTCATCGTTGTCTCCCATAGCTGCTCGGCATCCATCTCACCCAAGCCCTTGTAGCGTTGAATGTCGCTTAAGCCAGCCTGCTTCCTGGCACTATCTTCGGGGTTTATCTCCACACCGCGCTCTTTACGGTCGGCAATTAATTTAGCAATAATAGCGTCCCTCTCTTCGTCGCTATAAGCATAATACTTTTTGTTACCACTACCCTTAAGTAAAAATAGGGGCGGCTTTGCTAAATATATATGTCCGTTCTCCACAACTTCACGCATATACCTAAAAAAGAAGGTCATTAAAAGGGTGGCGATATGACTACCGTCAACATCAGCATCTGTCATAATAATAACGCGATGATAACGAAGCCCTCGTATGTCAAACTGGTCACCAATACCTACACCCATACCTTTAATTAAACTAACTATTTCGTTATTACCAAACATACGGTCAAGGCGGGCCCGCTCCACATTTAACACCTTTCCTCGCAATGGCAAGATGGCCTGGGTTTTGCTGTCACGCCCCGTCTTGGCAGAGCCACCAGCAGAGTCACCCTCTACTATATATAGCTCGCTTTCTGATGGGTCCTTACTTGAGCAATCTGACAGTTTACCAGGTAAATTCAAGCCATCTAAGGCACCCTTACGAATAACGTTATCGCGTGCTGCCCTGGCAGCCTTACGAGCCCGTGCAGCTAGGAGAGCCTTTTCGACAATCTTTTTGGCGATACTTGGGTTTTCTTCTAGATAATAGCTAAAGTACTCATTCATTACCTGTTCTACATAACGACGCACCTCAGGGTTGCCCAATTTGTTTTTGGTTTGCCCCTCAAACTGTGGGTCAGGTAGCTTTACTAAAATAATGGCGGTTATCCCTTCACGTATATCGTCGCCGGTAAGGTTCTCGTCCTTCTCTTTCAGCAGGTTATTCTTACGCGAATAATCATTTATTACCCGCGTTAAAGCAGACCTAAAGCCCACAACATGCGTCCCCCCGTCTGGGGTTAGAACGTTGTTAGCAAAAGGCTTTACCATTTCATTAAAACCATCATTATACTGGATGGCTATTTCCACCATTGAGTCTTCTACCTGCTTCTCAACATAGAAAATATTTTCCGATAATACATCTTTACCTACATTTAAATGCTGCACATAGCTTTGTATGCCACCTTCAAAGTAAAACGAAGCCCTGTCTTTAGTCCGTTCATCCCTAACAGCAGTATAAACACCCTTAGTTAAGTAAGCCTGATGACGTAAATAATTTACTAGCCATTTATAATCAAATTCTACGGTTTCTTTAAAAATTGTTGGGTCTGGGTAAAAGGTGATGGTTGTACCCTGTGGCCGGTCAGTTTTACCAATTTTTTTAAGTGGACTAGTAGTTTTACCTTGCGCAAACTGCACTTCATATAGCTGTCCGTCCTGGACAACCTCTGCGATCATCTTGGTAGACAAAGCATTTACAACGCTAGAACCAACACCGTGAAGCCCAGATGACACCTTATAGCCACCACCACCAAACTTACCACCGGCATGAAGAACTGTTAAGACAGTCTCAAGTGTACTAACTCCAGTTTTTGCATGCTTATCTACGGGGATACCACGTCCATCATCAGTAATCTTTACGCCACCATCTTCCAAAATAGTAACATCCACCCTGCTAGCATAACCAGCAATTGCTTCGTCTATGGAGTTGTCGGCAATCTCTTTGATTAAATGATGCAGGCCATCATACCCGGTACTACCTATGTACATCCCAGGACGTTTACGAACTGGGTCAAGCCCTTCAAGGACTTGGATTTTTGAGCCATCATAAGAGCCATCGTTTTTTACTTTAGTTTTCGCCACAGTTTTCTCCCTGTA
>CAYFUI010000031.1:0-5227 GCA_964346445.1 uncultured Candidatus Saccharibacteria bacterium
TTCTTATTGACAACTACACTACTTTATGCTACAATATATATAGGTTTGGTTATTTTAATATTCTTTATATATAACCAGCACCTTAACAAGGATAAGTTTGGAAAACTAGCTCTCTTTTAGGCACTAAAGCAGGGTTTTTAGCGTGTAAAAGAGGGCTAGAAAGGCTAGCCCCAGTTTGCCATTAGGCAGAAAGGGGCCCAAATGCCCAATAACCAGAAGGTCAAAGGTACTTCCCGTTTAGGCTTCTACTTTGCCGGCTTAGGCCTATTTGGCATGTTAGTTGCCAGCCTTTTCATTTGCATGGAAGGGTATGTAGGCGCCGTACAGTTATTATTGGCTGGCGCCATTGCGGTGGTGCTGCCAGTAGTTCTACTGCTACTGCTAGTTATGCTAACCAGTAGTAGTCAAAGCGAACCACGCAGCTGGTACCCCCAATTACATGCCATATACATGGCAATTCTAGGGCTCTTAGTGGGCGTGTGCTTTACTTACCAAGTAATGAAACAGCCACTACCATTTTGGCAGACAGTTGTCTTAGCCGTACTATGGCTCACTTTCATTTTTGGCTTAGGCTACATTAGCAGTACCGCCTTTATGAAACCGCGGCCTTAGCAACCAATTTATCCCTACTACCCCCACATCCTTGTTTGGGTGTGGGGTTTTTTCTTTTCAGCAGCTAGCTTTATCGCCTCTATATCAACATCTTTTACATTCTTGGCAATACTCATAAAGTGTTTAATTTCTTCATCAACAATTACGTCTTCGCGTTTAATATCCCTAGCTAGTGACAGGCCTTCTAGACCTTTGCAACGGCTAAGGGCTACATAGGTTTGCCCATGGGCGAAAGCGCCACCACTTAAGTCTACACTAACGGCATCGTAGGTTTGCCCCTGCGACTTGTGGATGGTTATGGCCCAAGCCAAACGCACCGGTAGTTGTGTGAATTCACTAACAGGCGTACGCATTAGTTTACGGTCATTATGGTCATATTCATAGCGTACTTCCCGCCAGGTGCGCTTATTAATGGTGTGCTCTACACCATCTATTTCTACACGGATGGATTCGTGGTTAAGCTTAGTAACGGTAGCTAGTGTGCCATTAACCCAGCGGCGCGGCTTTTCAGTATCATTTTTTAACATCATAACTTGTGCTCCAACTTTGAGGCGCAGGTTTCTTTCTGTAGGAAAGGCCGCTTCTTTAATATTGCCAGTAATTTCTGCATGGTACACTCGTTCCTTGCCCGGCAACTTGGCCAGCCTAGCATGGTTTATGCGTGAAACCGTATAATTTGTACCAGCTAAGATGACGTGCTTTTGGTTTTCAATTTGGGCGCCGCGCCGCTGGTTTAGTTGCTCCAAGACAGCTGGGCGGCCATCGCCATGCCGTATAGCATTGAGTAAGTCTTTAAATAACGGGTCTTTCTGGCGAATAATATTATCTAATTCGTAGACTTCTAGGCCGGCCCTTTCAATGGCCGGTGCATTGAAAAAGTAAACGCCACCATAGGTGTGGTTAAAGTAGCGGTGTAGCTGCCCGTCATCAACTACTGGTGGCAGCTGGTAAAGGTCGCCAAACATCACTACCTGGGCTCCACCAAAAGGCTCCTGGCTGCGGCGAGCAATTTGCATCTTAGTGCTAATACCTTCCATAAGGTCTGCCCTTACCATAGAAACTTCATCAATTACTAGCGTGTCTAAACTGCGTAATATTTCTTTAGTTTTGAAATCTACATTTAAGTCTTGGGGGTTTATAATATCTGGAGGAAACCTAAAGAAAGAGTGTATAGTTTGCCCCTCAACATTTAAAGCAGCGATACCAGTAGGTGCCACCACCGCCACCTGCTTTTTTGTTTTATCTACAAAATATTCTAACAAGGTGCTTTTACCGGTGCCCGCCTTCCCAGTAATATAAATGTTATTCCGTGAACTTTCTATAATTTCATAAGCCTGCTGCTGCTCCTGGCTTAGCTGAATATCCGCTGGCGTACCTAGTGGCTCATTCATCTTTAGGTGCCTGTTTACGCCACTTGTTTTTCAAGCGTTCAAAAGCTTCACGCCCCATTAAAATAGCCGTCAACCAAAAAAATATTTCACCCACTATAAACGCAGCTCCAACCAGGCTACCTTTTTGCCCCGTAGTAAAATGCAAGAAGGGAATAATTAAGATGGCTCCCCATGCAATAACCGCCATTACTAAAAACAGCAACCCAGTCTTAATAGTTTTTTTCTTTTTTCTAGGCTCTGGTGGTTGTTCAGCGGTGCTCATACCTTTATTTTACCATTAAACTAAAATGAAAAAGCGCACATAGCTATTTTAGTGGCTGGCTTGCCAAAAAATAACATGTGCGCTGGTTTGGCTTTAACCCTTTTAAGGATTAGAGCCAGTTAGACTTACGGATAACCAAGTAGACACCTAGGCCCACTGCTCCTAGGCCAAGTGCCGCCATAAGGACAACTTGTCCTACGCCGGTTTTAGCTAATTGCGCTGGTTGCGCCGTAGCCGTAACCTGATGGTTGGTACCTGGTGTTTGTGGTGCAGCTGGCGATTGGGTGCCACTTTGAGACTCGCCCTGGTCGTCTGCCGGGGGTGGTGTAGGTGTGGTCTCGGAACCATCACCAGTTCCACCTTGGCCAGTATCATCGGTAGCACCAGGGTCGTTTTCATTGTCCCCGCTTTGGCCACCATCTTGACCACCTTGACCATCTCCGTCTTCAGGCTCCACCACTTGTGGTGGACATTCTTCTTCCGTTAGGTCAATGGTACTAGCCACTGGCACCCCGTACTCTGGTTCGCCCAAAATCCAAGGGTTCTTTTCATCACCCGGTACTGGGTAGCGTGCCCAGGGAATGGTCAGTACCTCTAGGTACCCTCCACCCTCTGGGAAACATCCCCAGTCTCCGGTAATGGTCAGTTCGCCAAATTCTGGGTCCGGTTTGACAATGTCCACGGGTGGAAAAAATTCTGCATCGTCGCCGTAATCATAGTCGTCATCGTAGTCCACGGCAGTAGCCTCACCAGCTGGTGCCGCCTCTGCTTCTTGTCCCACTTCGTTTGCCATGGCGGCTGGCGTTACAATTAATGCCATGGCGGCCGTAGCCGCAATACCCCATTTTGCCAATCTGTTCATGGTTCACCTTCCAGGTTGCTTGGTTTGCTTGTTAAGTCTTTGTTGGCTTTTTGCCAAAAAACAAAGCTCTATTTGAGCTCATGACATTATTGTACCATATTAAGGCATAAATGTCTATAGCCTAAAGCAGTATGGCGCGGTTAATATTGACAAAAATTAAAAACTATGCTAATATACCTTTATGTTAAGTGAAGCTAAGATAAAGTTTCTCGAAAAAATAAAAAGTTATACAAATAATGGAAAAATTTAACGCGACCAACCATAAAGAACAAAAAACTACACTACCACCACTGGTAGAGCAGGCCATTACTTTTGAAAACAGTGGTCGTTACGTGGTAGACTTTGACCGCCTACGCCAACTTAGCTTCCCCGAAGCAAACCTTGAAGCAGTAGAGGCGGCGGTAGAAAAATACGGAGACACCTGGGAAGGCGTGGTTAATGTGGCAAAAATATTAGAACAACACAGCCTTAACCAGGCAGCCTTTTACCGTATTGGGGACTACCACCCCAGGCGTGATAGCACTAAAGGTATAGAAGGGGCAGAAGCTGTTTTTAAATACGCCATAGACACACATAATTTAATTGGAGAAATAGACAAAGATAATTACGACACGGTTTTTTACCTAGATAAGTCGGCACGACCAGTGGCTGCTTTTGTTAATGGCTTGTGGGACAAGGTTGTGCCGGAAGGCAATACCGCACCAAATACCGAATTCATCAATGTTGACCGTGTAAAAATATTACAAAGTTTTGGCTATAAACTTATAGGTAGTGATACCCGGGATGGCCCCGCAACCGACGTCGTTAAAGAAGCAAAGCTTAAATTCGACATGGACCGTAAAAATGACGAAAAAGTAAAACAGCAGTGGAAAGAATATGCCGCACGCCTGCGCCAGCTTTTTATAGAAGAAGAGGTAGACGAGGCGAATATCTTAGAGGCTTTTTCACACCCGTCAACCCTAGATGGTACCCGTATTTGCGTGGTTGATGAAGTAAAGTTCTCTGGGGTTACCTCCACGCTGGCAAAAGAATTAATTAAAGAAGCCTTCCCTACCGCTACAGTAGATGAGAAATATTTTTGGAAAAAACAAGATAGTAAAGACTCAACTGTTCCTATATGGTATGAACGCGATTATATAACTGGCCGCGGTATAGGCGATATTAGCGAAGCCTACTATAAGGACCTGGACCAAGAAATTACCCCCCTACTAGAAGAGAGCGCCGAAAAAGAAGCGGCTCTAAAAACGGTTCGTCGTATGGGGCGGGCCGCCCTTCTCCTGAGTAGCCCGCTGTTTGAATGGGGTCCTAGCGGTGAAAGGATGCACTATAGTGACGAAGCTTACCAGCTATTAATGAAAGACCTAGAAGTGGTTTCCCAGCTGGACTTATTAGTAGATTACCGGCCCTACGTGGGTGTAAGGGGCGCCCACTCGCAAAAGCAAGCCAAAATAGAAGCACAAAATGAAGAACGCTTTTTAAAAAAACTAAAAGCTATTGGCTATAATGGGCCAGGTTTTTCCCAAGAGTCATTAAAAGGCTTAGGTTTTGGCGACAAAAAGCATCCGGGCGCCGGCTACCTAAACCTAAGGCGACGCAATTTTAATAATAAAGGTTCCCGTTAAAAACTTTCTACACTTATAAAAAAGTAAAAGGTTGTGAAAAAGCCACCCGCTGCGCGCAGGTGGCTATAGTGTTAGTGGCACAGGTTGCTGATAGAAACTTTCGGTTAAATACAGGGTGCTAACTACTTTTCGGAGATAAATCTCCATGGTGTAGGTGACGCCAGCTATTTGTGCTCTAGCAGAAATAATGGTCTCGCCCTGTAAAGTAATCACCTTACTGACCGCCCCTATAGTTTTCACAGGGAACTGGTCAATGCGCAGGCTCTTAACTGTGACAATCCTGTTATCTTTGCTTAGCTCGACTTGCTTTGGATTAATGTCTACGGTTGCAATACGCCTTGGACGGCGCACATGCCGCATGTGCATTGGCCGCTGCATGTTTGCCCCTTATCTCTTGTGCATTTTACTTTTAAAGAGCCACTAACCTATTTATAATACCATATTATTTGTGTTTTGTCTAGTGTAATTATGTCAGATT
>CAYFUI010000032.1:0-4564 GCA_964346445.1 uncultured Candidatus Saccharibacteria bacterium
GTTAAGCCGTGTGCATAGCCAGTTAATGAACCATTGCTACCTAAAACCCTGTGACAAGGGATAATTAAACTAATAGGATTACTACCTACTGCTCCACCAACTGCTTGGGCGCTCATACGTGACAGGCCACGTTTTTTGGCAACGATATTCGCCACCTCTTTGTATGTCATAGTGGCACCATATGGAATAGTTAATAATACCTGCCAGACTTGTCGTTGAAAAGCCGTTCCCCCATATTTAAGCGGTGGCAACGCTTTAGGTGGTGCGCCATCAAAGTAATTATTTAGCCAATGATGGGCCTGTTGGTGAATGGTTGAACTTTTAGGTGCTAAGCCATGGTGAGCGTGGCTGTCTTTAATAAAGCTTAAAGCAGTTAAATAAGGGCCAGCGCTTTCTAATTTAAGGACACCCACTGGCGCGCGGTAATAGCTAATTTGATTAGCGGCCATATTATCCTACACGACGTGGTTGCTTTAGTTGACTGGCTGGCCTGCCAACCCGTTGCCGTTTTAGTAAGAGCTTGGCTGCTTGTTCACGTAATTTAGTAGCGCGTTGAGGCTCGCCAGCTGTATCAAGAGCATCTGCGAGGATGTTTAAGCTTTGTGGCGTAGGCTCTAGCCGTACCGCTTGTTCTAAGGCGTCTATCATCTTGGTGTGATGTCCCAATTTTTCTTGAACCTTGGCATAAGCTATGTACCGGGCTGGTAAAGTTTTATCAATTTCCAAGGCTTGCTCAAAGGCTAAACTGGCTTTCTCATAGCTACCGGTTTCAAAATAAATTAGCCCAACATTATGCAAGCTGCTGGCACTGGGTTCAAGGCTTTGGGCTATTTCAAAGCATTCTATAGCGGTGTCTAGCTCGTCCTGTTTAGCGTAGATAATCCCAAGCCGGTTGTAGGCACTGGCATTACGCTTATCAACTTTCAAAATAGTTAATAAGGCTTTTTCTGCCCGTAAATATTTCTTATCCTTGAGCGATTCCTGCGCCACTTTCCAAAGTTCGTTTAACTTGGCCGAAAGGCGTAAGGGAATCTGCGCTGCAGCAGGTTCGTCTTTTTTATTATAAAATAAAATACCAAAGCCAATTGCTGCAAGTAAAATAATTCCTACCATACTACGTTAATTATACCACGTTTGCTAAGCTGCTTAGTTAGATAAATTACGTAGCAGTGCTAAACGGATGTTTATATTGGCCTCAATGTCTTCATGGGCCTGAATAGCGCCTTGAAGAAGCTGCAATGAGGTGTTGTCGTTACTTTTAATGGTGCGCTTTAAGATATTAATTATAGCCGCTAAAAACTGTAATGCACCAGTTTTGTCTTTATTAAACTTGTTTATTATTGCTATTTTTTGGTACGCCGAAGCCTGCAGGAAGGTTTTAGCAACTTTAATATTATTAGCATATAAGGCTAATTCTTCTTTATTATTAGCTAGCCTTAAAGCTAATGAAGGATCGCCCCCTGCAACGAACAAAATTTGCTGCACCTCTTGTTTTGTCAAGCTTGTTGGTAAAAGTGCTTGCATGCTAGCCTCTTTTAATGGTGCGACCGGTAATTTAACGGCTCTAGAAATAACCGTTGGCAGTAGACGCTCCATACTGGTCACAACTAAAATAAAATGGATGTTATTGTTAGGCTCTTCAAAGCTTTTTAGTAATGCGTTTTGCGCTTGGTGGGTCATGCTGTCGGCTTTGTATAAAATAAAGGCCCGTTTTTGTGGGCTAATGGTGGTAATACCCCCTACTAGCTGCCGTGCCTGGGCTACGTTAATGCGGCCAGCCTCAAGGTTTACTTCTTCTTTATTGGCAATTGTCTTAACAGGGTAAATGGTTTCGCTGGTAGCCTGTGCTGTAGTAGCTAAAGATGAAGCAATCTGCATTCCCCATTCATAACTTGGCGCCACCACAATAAGCAGGTGCGGCAAATGCTGGGCTAAGTTTTGCAATTTAGATTTGTCTATAGCTGGAGTGTGCATAGTGCTTATGGTTAACTAAGTGTTTTAGCTGCCTCTACGTTGAATTGTTTTGGTAGTGGCGCTTTAAACTTTTTACGCACACCACCAGGGATGGTAACTTCTAATTCGCTGGCGTGTAACAGCATCCTTTCGTGTTCTTTACGTTTCTTTTTACCATAAACAATATCCCCTACTATTGGTGTATTTAAGTATTGAGAGTGTACCCGTAGTTGGTGGGTGCGCCCAGTAATTGGTGTGAATTTTACTAATGTTTGCTGGTTAGGCAAAATGGAAATAACTTCGTACTGTGTGGTGGCGGGCTTCCCTTGTGCATCTACTTTAAAAGTGCTTGGCTTATTCATATTGCGGGCAATGGGAAGTTCTAGCACAGCTTTTGTTTCTTTTGGTTGGCCATCTAAAACTGCATGGTAGGTTTTTTTAGCTTTTCTTTCGGCGAACTGTCGGCGCAAGAGCTTAGCGGCATTAGCGTTTTTTGCGCCTATAATTACCCCGCTAGTATCCCTGTCAAGCCGGTGCACAATACCTGGCCTATCTCCTGTCAGGCTACTGTCGTAATAACGGCTTAAGAAGGTTTCTACCGTAAATTCATCGTTTAGGGCGCCTTTAGAGTGAGTTAAAACACCTGCTGGCTTATTTATCACTAATACATTTTTATCTTCGTATAGTATAGGTAGTGTTTTTTCTTTATGCTCACTAACTTTAGGGATATTTAAGACAACCTTGCTTGTTGGGTGAACTAGGGCTTTTGGTGCTGTTTGCACCACCCCATCAACTTCACTAGCACCAGCTTTTATGTATTTTTGAATGGTACTACGGCTGAGATCTGGATAAGCTTTTGCTAAGGCTACATCTAAACGCTGCCTCTCTTCGTTAATGGTGGCTAAATAGACGGCCTTAGCTTTATACGGCATGCCAAATGAATGGTCGCTATCTTTGGGGTTAGGTACTGCCTTAAGGTTTACCCCAGGGTAGGCAATATTTAATGTTTGCTCTACTTCACTGGCTGTGTCGGTGATATTGTCGTCCCATAGGAGGAAAAAGCTATAACCTTTAAATTGGCAGCTAGCTGTAATTGACTGTGTTAAGGCGATCACTTTAAGGTTTTCAACTAAACGCGGTACATCAGCCGGTGTGGCTATTTCATAAAACCGCAAAATATTGAGCACTTCGCGTTGGGTTATTTTTGCCATACTATCTACTCTTTCCTTGTGGCCTCAACCCCACTGCCCGTTGCACTTTTAAAAGCTGTGCATTGGCTGCTATATTCATTTGTTTTTCAGCTGCTTCAAGAGCTGTAATAACCTCAGAGTCTGTTATTTTCTTATAGTTTTTGTGAAATTCTTCCAAGAATTTAGCCACTTCTTCGGCAACAACTTTTTTAAATGCACCATACTGCGTCTCCCTATACCATTCGTCGTTAACTTCGTGTTGTGGCCTATTAGTTAGGTGGGCCAGGATTTGCAATAAGCTAGAAATGCCAGGCTGTTCCTCAAAGTCATAGGTTATTTGACCAACACTGTCGGTAGTGGCACTCATAATTTTTTTATAGGCCACCTGCGGTGAGTCGCTTAATAGTATTTTAGTTTTAGGATCTTGGTTGCTTTTACTCATTTTTTTAGTTGGGTCAACTAAATTTCTAATTCTTAGTCCCCTATCGCGCTTCATGAACGCAGTTTGCATTCTGGTAGGTGCCGGCACCGTAAAGATATCACCAAATTTGTTATTAAAACGGCTGGCAATATCGCGTGTAATTTCTAGATGCTGGAATTGGTCTTCGCCTACTGGTATATATTCAGCGTTATATAGCAAGATATCGGCAGCCATAAGAACAGGATAATTAAACAGGCCTACCGTCACTGGCTGCTTTGCGTCTTGGGTCTTTTCTTTATACTGAGTTGCTCGTGCTAGCTCCCCCATGTAAGTAAAATTGTCTAAAATCCATGTAAGTTCACTATGAGCCGGAATGAAGCTTTGGCGGTATATATAAGTATTAGGCTGCTCTGGGTTTAAACCAGCTGCTATGAAGTATTTTAGGTTTTGAATAGTATTTTGATAAAGCGCTTGATGATTTATAGGTGTAGTAAAGCTATGAAGGTCTGGCACAAACATATTAAGCTGGTGAGTATGCGCGTACTGTTGTTGCATCTTAACCATGGGTACAAAGGCTCCCAGGTAATTACCCAGCGTGGGCTCTTCGTTTGAGCGAATACCCGTTAAGATAACTGGTTTTCTTTTTCTTGTCATATAAATATTATACCACGGGCTATTAGCTGGCTATGCAACGGACGGCCCGTCCAAAAGCACGAGTAGAGGTGTGCGTTCCCGGGTGGACTGTGCCAGTAAAAAACCAAACATCATAAGCTCCGCCAGCCTCGTTAGGGGTACTAGTTAGTTTGTTAGCTTGTTCTTGGTTTAGATTTTTTGGTGTTAATGATAGTGTATAGCTTTTATTATTGTTTAGTGGTGTATAGGATATTTTATTAAACTTTATCCAATTCTACTATATGCGCGAACCCCCTTGTGCCTGGGTGGTGCTGCTTTTTTGGGTCCTGAGGGACCCTTTATTGCACCACCACCTGGCACTGCGGGA